>NZ_JBHTML010000013.1:0-45359 GCF_042679445.1 Arthrobacter sp. GCM10027362 | reverse complement strand
GGAAAGACGGCAGCGGCCGCCCCGCAGGTCATGGCCGGCCAGTCAAGCGGCCGGCGCCGGCGGGCCAGCAGGACCACGGCGTAGCCGCCGAAGACGGCGAAGAGCACCGCCGCCAGGCTCAGCGGCCCGTGCCACCAGCGGATCACCCGCAGGGCGCCATACATCAGCACGCCGGTGCAGACCGTCAGCGGCGCCGCGCCGACCCGGCCGACGCCCCGGCGCAGATCGCCGCGCCGGTCCAGCCAGGTCACGATTATCCAGGGCACCGCGCAGACCAGCAGGGCGGCGCCGGCACCCCACGCCAACGGACGATCCGTCCCGGGTTCGGTGAACGGAGCCGGCACCAGCACCGCCGCCCAGACGATGGCGGGCGAAAGCACCGCCGCAATGGTGCGGGCCGCGCGCACGCGGAGGGGCGCCGTCGTCGCTCCTTTGCCGGGCCCGTCAGCGGGCGATGTTGGCCAGCCGGCCAATGCCCTCGATCTCCACCTCGAAGCGCTGGCCCGGCTCGATCGTGCCCACGCCGGCGGGCGTGCCGGTCATGATCACGTCCCCGGGCAGCAGCGTGAAGGCCTGGGAGGCGTAGGCCACCAGCTCCCGCACGCCCCAGATCATCTGCGAGGTGTTGCCGTCCTGCTTCAGCTCGCCGTCCAGCCAGCCGCGGATGGCCAGGTTCTCCGGATCCAACTCGGTCTCGATCCACGGTCCCAGCGGTGCCGAACCGTCGAAGCCCTTGGCCCGGGCCCACTGGTTGTCCGTGCGCTGGGCATCGCGGGCGGTGAGGTCGTTGCCGCAGGTGTATCCGAAGATCACCTCGTCCACCCGTTCAACCGGGACGTCCTTGCAGATGCGCCCGATCACCACGCACAGTTCGGCCTCGTAGGAGACTTCGTCGGAGAACGAGGGCAGCACCATCGGCTCGTTGGGGCCGATCACCGCGGTGTTCGGCTTGAAGAACATCAGCGGGGCGGCCGGGGTCTCGTTGCCCATTTCCTCGACGTGCGCGGCATAGTTGCGGCCGATGCCTACCAGCTTGCTGCGCGGGATGATCGGGGCCACCAGGCGCACGTCCGCCAGCTTGTGGCGGACGCCGGTGGGATGGACACCGGCGAAGAACGGGTCGCCGCTGATCACGGCGACCTCCTCGCTTCCTTCCTCCCCCTCGACCACGCCGTACATCGGTTCGGAATCGACTACAAATCGGGCTATACGCATGCGGCTAGCTTAGCCGCCGCCCGGCACCGGCCGGGCACCGTTTCAGCTGCGCAGGAAATCCAGCTGCGCCGCCACCGAGGACTCGGCCGCCCCGCGCACGGACGGGTCGACGTCGGTATAGACGTAGTCCGTCACGGCCTGGACGGTGGCGTCCTCGCCGAGTCGCTGCAGCGCGGCACGGACCTGTTCCAACCGCTCATGGCGGTGCGCCAGGTACTTCCGGCAGATGTCGGCCAGGGAGGGCAGCACCGGGCCGTGGGCCGGCAGCACCGTGGCAGGACCCAGCGCCGCCAGCCGCCTGAGCGACTTCAGGTACGGGCCCAGCCGCCCGTCCGGATAGGCGATGATCGTGGTGCCGCGGCCCAGGATGGTGTCGCCGGTGAGCACGGAGCCGGCCGGGCCGTCGTCGGGCAGGTGCAGGCAGACCGAGTCCGCCGTATGGCCGGGCGTGGCCAGGACCCGGATCCGCACGCCCGCGGCGTCAATCTCCTCACCGTCGGCCAGCGGCGCGCCGCCGTGGCAGAACGCCGGGTCCAGGGCCCGCACCGGCGCGCCGGTCAGCTCATGGAAGCGCGCGCTGGCCTCGGTGTGGTCGATGTGGTGGTGCGTAATGAGCACCTGTTCGACGGCGCCGGCGGACGCCAGCACCTGCAGGTGCGGCTCGTCCAGGGGTCCGGGATCCACCACGACGACGCCGGCGGAGCCGGAGGCGCCGATCAGGTACGAATTGGTGCCGTCCAGGCTCATCGGCCCGGGGTTGGGGGCCAGCCGGAAACGGGTCAGCGGGCTGCTGCGGACGAGGCCCGGGTTAGGATGTGCGCTCACGTGCCTATCCTGCCACGTGTTGTTCCGCGGCCCGGGGTTTCTTGCAAGGACCGGTGCGGCCGCCGCGCCACCATGCCTCCCCGGTCGGGCTGTCGCCGGAGCCGTCCGGGCGCCGGGTGCAGGACCGGGATGGCTGCAGGCCCCCTCCCGCGGCGATTTGCCTCCCGCCGGCCCGATGCGCCTGCCTGCTCTTGCCTAATCCGGCAGGCTCGCCAAGGCTAGGAGACCGGAGGCTAATCCATCACGGTGCAGGGGGCATTGATGGCGCATTGGCAGCTTAGTTTGTTCGGAAATTGGAGGCTGCAGCGAAACGGCGAGGAAGTCACGGTCAGCCACCGCGAGCAACGCGTCATCGCAGCGCTGGCCCTGTACGGCCGGAGTCCGCGGGCCTTCCTGGCGGACCTGTTGTGGCCGGACAGCAGCCGCTCCCTGGCGCTGGAAAGCCTGCGCGTGAGCCTGTGGTCGATTATGCATAACTTGCCGAACCTGCTGGCAGGAACCCGGGACCCCTTGGAGTTGAGCGGCAGCGTCCGGGTCGACGTGCACGAGGTGGAGGCCTGCGCCGCCGGGCTGAATGCCTCCGCGGACCACACCTCCGTCGTGCTGGAGGCCCCCGTGGAACTCCTGCAGGGCTGGTACGACGACTGGGTGTTCCCGCAGCGGGACCGCATGGACCAGCTCCGGGTCCATGCCTTGGAAAGGGCAGCGGAGCAGTTCCTCCGGGAGCAGGCCTATGACCGCGCCGTCGAAGCAGCCAGCGTGGCGGCAAGCCTCGACCCGTTCCGGGAGAATGCCCACCGGCTGATCATCCAGGCGCATTTGCTGGCGGGCAACCGCGCCTCCGCGGCGCAGAGCTACCGGCGGTTTTCGGCCAAGGTCACGCGGGAGCTGGGCGTGGAACCCTCGGCCGAGCTGACCGAGCTCATCCGCCGGCTCGGCACCTGAGGTCGGCCGAGCCGAAGTCCGGACGCGGCGCCTGCCGCATCTCATCCCCGGGACGGCGGCCGGCCCAGCCGCCTCTCTTCCCGTGCCGCGGCCGGCCCTGCCCCGGCACGGGCGGCGCAATCCCGGAAGTATCCGCACGGTCGGGGAGCCAGTACCATTCCGTGTTAAATCGTTTAATCAGGCAGGAGTGGGCCGGTGGGCCGGGGGAAATTCGAGCGGGCGGTCGGGCTCGTCCTGACGGGAATGGCGGCGGGCGCGGCCGGATTGCTGTGGTTCGCCGTCGCCGCAGGAAGCCCGGCAGCCGCCGAGGCGCCGACCGAGGGCATCGTGTTCGGGGTATGGAGGGTCCTCTACGACACGGAAGCGCCCTCGCCGCGGATCATTCTCGCGGCCGTGGCCGTGGCCCTGCTGCTAGCCGCCGGCATTGCGCTGCTCGAACGCCGCGTTGCGCACAGGTCGCGCCGTTCCGCGGATCCGGCGACTCCGCTGGCACCCCAGCTCGTGATGGCGTCGACACGCGGCGTCTATGCCGGTCCGGTCACGGTGACCGTCCTGATCCCCGCGCACAATGAGGAGGTCTCCCTGCCCGGGACGATCGCTTCCCTGCAGGCCCAGTCCCACCGGCCGAAGCGGATCGTTGTGGTGGCCGACAACTGCACCGACTCCACCGTGGCGCTGGCCCGCACCGCAGGTGTCGAGGTGTTTGAATCGGCGGGCAATTCGCAGAAGAAGGCCGGGGCGCTCAACCAGGCACTGAGGTGGCTGCTCCCGGAACAAGGCGATAATGACGTCGTCATGGTGATGGATGCCGACACCCGGCTCAATGACGGATTCCTGGAAGCCGCGGTCAGGCGCTTCACGGACGACCGGGCGCTGATGGCCGTCGGGGGTATTTTCTACGGCGAGGAAGGCCACGGGCTGCTCGGCCAGTTCCAGCGCAACGAATACATCCGCTACGCGCGGGAGATGCGGCGCCGGCGCGGCCGGGTCTTTGTGCTCACCGGGACCGCCTCGATGTTCCGTCCCGCCGCCTTGCGCACGGTAGCGGAGAGCCGCGGCCGGTCGATTCCGGGTACGCCCGGAGACGTGTACGACACCGCCGCCCTGACCGAGGACAATGAGCTGACGATTGCGCTGAAGTCCCTCGGCGGCCTGATGATCTCCCCGGCAGAATGCACCGTGGTGACCGAGCTTATGCCGTCCTGGCGGACCTTGTGGGCCCAGCGCCTGCGCTGGCAGCGGGGGGCGGTGGAGAATATCGGCGCCTACGGCATCACCCCGCAGACGATGCGCTACTGGGCGCAGCAGCTCGGCATCGGCTACGGCGTGATTGCGCTGGGTTCCTACCTGCTGTTTCTCTTCCTGACGGTGTCCGCGCTGGACACGTGGATCTGGTTCCCGTTCTGGCTGGAGCTCGGCGCCGTGTTCGCCCTGGAACGGGTGGTCACCGTGTGGAGGGGCGGCTGGCGGGCACGCCTGCTGGCCCTCGCGCTCTTCCCCGAGCTGTTCTTCGACATGTTCCTCAACGCCGTCTACATCAAGGGGATCATCGACCTTTCCCTGGGCCGGCAGGCCACCTGGAAACACGTCACCCAGAAGAATCCGCTCCCAGCCCCGAAGGCGGCCTGACCGATGACCGGCATCGTGCTTCCGGCCGGAATCCTGCTTCCCGAGTCGATCCTGCACTCCGAACTGTTCGCCGTCCTGGCCGCCTTCGTAGCCATCAACACGGTGATGTATGCCGCGCTGGCAGTCGCCAAGATCCTGCCGAAGCTGTACCCGGCCGGCTGGATCCGCAGGCACAACCAACGCTCCGAAACCCGCAGCATCCACCCGGACGCACCGCACTGAAAATTCGGCCGGCGGTGGCCGCCCTTAATGAGGCAGGGCCCCGGAAACCCGGGGCCCTGCCTGGTGAGACTGTTGGAATCCTGCGGACTACGCCAGCCGGGTCAGCCAGCCGTGGGTATCCTCCACCGTGCCGGTCTGGATACCCAGCAGCTGCGCGCGGATGGACATGCATACCGCGTCCGCGCCCAGGTCCGGGGATACGATGTCGCCGTCGACGGTCTTCAGTTCGCTGATCGGGGTGATGACCGCGGCGGTGCCGCAGGCGAAGACCTCCGCCAACTCGCCGGCGGCGGCACGCTGACGCCACTCATCGATGGTGATCTTGCGTTCCTCGACCGAGAGGCCGCGGTCCCTGGCCAGCTGGATCACCGAGGATCGGGTGACACCGTGCAGGATGTTGCCGTTCAGCTCCGGGGTGACCAGGGTGCCGTCCTTGAAAACGAAGAAGATGTTCATGCCGCCGAGCTCTTCGACGGCATTGTCATTGGTCGGGTCCAGGAAGAGCACCTGCTTGCAGCCGTGGGCCTCGGCCTCCAGCTGGGCGGCCAGGGACGCGGCGTAGTTGCCGCCGCACTTGGCCTCGCCGGTACCGCCGTGCCCGGCGCGTGCGTACTTGGTGGAGAGCCAGATGGGCACCGGCTTCAGCGCGCCCCCGAAGTAGTTCCCGGCGGGCGAGGCGATCACCCGGTAGGACACCTCGCGCGCCGGGCGCACGCCCAGGAAGGCCTCGGTGGCGATCATGAACGGGCGCAGGTACAGGGCTGCACCATCGCCGCTGGGAATCCAGTCCTTGTCCACGGCCACCAGCTCGCGCAACGAGTCCACGAACACACCTTCGGGCAGCTCCGGCAGGGCCAGGCGCACCGCGGACTTGTTGAAGCGCACCGCATTGGCCTCCGGACGGAAGGTCCAGACCGAACCGTCCGCGTGCCGGTAGGCCTTCATGCCCTCGAAGACCTCCTGGCCATAGTGCAGCACCGCGGCGGCCGGGTCCATCAGGATGGGCCCGTACGGCTCCACCCGGGCATTGCTCCAGCCGCCGATGCCGGCCGTGTCCACCTTGTAGTCAACCACAACGGTGTGGTCGGTGAAGTAGTTGCCGAAGCCCGGATCGGCGAGGATCGCCGCGCGGCGCTCGGCGCTGACCGGGTGGTCGGAGAGCTGCCGGGTAAATTGCAGTGTTTCAGTCATGGTTCCTCCACGGTGAGTGCACCCCGTTGTGCCCGCCGTCTGCTCAGTTGATGTCGCGGTTGCTCCGTGTTGTTCAAGTTAACAACCGCTAACTAGCCTACTGCCAAAAGGGAGGCGATGGCATCGCCGATCTCCGACGTCGTCCGCACGGCGGTGCCGCGGCCGGCGATATCCTTCTCCACCGCATCCTGCACGCGGACGGCAGCCCCGGCCAGGCCGAGATGGTCCAGCATCAGCGCCACGGACAGGATCGCGGCCGTGGGATCGGCCTTCTGCCGTCCGGCAATGTCCGGGGCGGAACCATGGACGGGCTCGAACATCGACGGCGCCGTGCGGTCCATGTTGATGTTGCCGGAGGCGGCCAGGCCGATGCCTCCGGTCACGGCGGCAGCCAGGTCGGTGATGATGTCGCCGAACAGGTTGTCGGTGACGATGACGTCGAAGCGGGCCGGGTCCGTGACCATGAAGATGGTGGCCGCGTCGATGTGCAGGTAGTCCACGGACACATCCGGGAACTCCCGGCCGACGGCCTCGACGGTGCGCCGCCACAGGTGCCCGGCGTGGACCAGCACATTGTGCTTGTGGACCAGGGTCAGCTTCCGGCGGCGCGCCTGGGCGCGGCGGAAGGCGTCGCGGACCACGCGCTCGACGCCGTGGGCGGTGTTGACGGATACCTCGGTGGCGATTTCATGCGGGGTGCCCACGCGCAGGGCACCGCCGTTGCCCACGTAGGGTCCCTCGGTTCCCTCGCGGACGACGACGAAGTCGATCTCGCCCGGATTGGCCAGCGGACTGGGCACGCCCGGGAACAGCTTGGCCGGGCGCAGGTTGACGTAGTGGTCCAGGCTGAAGCGCAGTTTCAGCAGCATTTCGCGCTCGATGATGCCGGAAGGAATGCGGGTGTCCCCCGGCGCGGCCCCCACGGCCCCGAACAGGATGGCGTCATGAGTGCGCAGCTTCGCCAGGGTTTCTTCCGAGAGGGTCTCCCCGGTGGCCAGCCAGTGCTCGGCACCGAGCTTGTACTCCGTCAATTCGAAGCTGGCGGGCTCATTGGCAGTGGCGGCGCGAAGCACTTTGACCGCTTCGGCGATTACTTCAGGGCCAATGCCATCGCCCGGAATGACTGCAAGGGAAATTACCTGGGAATCCGCACTCATGCCCCCAGTTTATGGGCGGATTCCAAATCCCGAACAAGTCATCTCACATGCCGGACGCTCCCGGCGGGTCCGGACCCCGTTGTCCAGGCCGGCCGGGAGCGCCGGTCCCTATGCTGCGAGGGGCTCGAGCACGCGGAGCCTGCAGGCCGCGTTCTCGGGGACGGCAGCTTCCGGCAGCCTTGCCTCCCGGGCCGCCCCGAGCAGGTCCTGCAGCGCTTCATCCACCGCCCGTGCCCCGGTGAGGTCGATGATGATCTCCATGCCGGACAGCAGGGCGTTGGTTCGGGCGGCGACGGAATACAGCGCGTGGATGTTCGCCTGCGTGAGCGTTCCCTCGACATGGATCCGGGCCGAGGCCAGGTCCGTATCGAGCTTGACCAGCACGCGCAGCTTTCTGGCGCCGCCGGCCGGATGATCCAGCATGGCGCGCCGACGGACGGAGTCCGCCTGGCGGCGTTCCCGGACACCCCCTGGCGGGGTGGCGGTGCTGTTCCTGCGGCCGGCACCAAGGTGCATGCTGCTCATTGCCATTTCGCTCCTTCCCTCCCCCGGAATCGCTGGCTCCAAGGCCGGTCGTTGCCTTCTGTCCAACGCTGCGCAGGCCGGATCGGCCCATGCGGGGAGGATCCGGGCTGCAGCACGGATCCTCCCCGGCCAGAAGGCACGCCCCTGCACCGCGTACCTGCGGTCCCCCAAGCCGGCCCGCAGGTACTTCTCCAGCATGGCGTCCGGTATGTCCCCGCCGTTAGGGCCGAAAGTCCCTGTTTTTCTGGCGCGCTCCCTCCGACGCTGGAAAACTTGAGGCAGGAGCACCGGTCCCGACCAGGACGGCGAAGCCCCGCAGCCAGGCAGGAGGAAGCGTGCACAAGGAGCAGTCACCGCAACCGAACGTGGACCCGGCGGTTCCCCCGCCGTTCCGTGTCTTCATTTTGGATGACCACGAACTGGTCCGGCGCGGCCTGCGCGAACTGCTCGAGGACGAAGGCTTCGAGGTGGTGGGCGAGACCGACTCCGCGGCTGAGGCGACGAGGCTGATACCGGCACTGCACCCCGACGTGGCGGTGTTGGACGGCCGGCTGCCGGACGGCACCGGCATCGAGGTATGCCGGGATGTCCGTTCGGTTGATCCGTCCCTGCATTGCCTGATCCTCACCAGCTATGACGACGAGCAGGCCCTGCGCGGTGCCGTGCTGGCCGGGGCCACCGGATATGTCCTGAAGCAGGTCGGCGGAACGGATCTGCTGGCCGCCCTGCGCCGGACGGCCCGGGGCGAGTCCTTGTTCGACCCGGAGCTCAAGTCAAGGATCATCGGCGGCATGGCCGGCTCGCAGGTGGCGGACTCCCGGGTGGCCGCGCTGAGCCCACAGGAGCAGCGGGTCCTGACCCTGATCGGCCAAGGCATGACCAACCGGCAGATCGGGCAGGAACTGCATCTGGCCGAGAAGACGGTCAAAAACTATGTCTCGTCCCTGTTGGCCAAGCTCGGCTTTAAGTCCAGGACCCAGGCGGCGGTGTTCATCGCTGCGGAGAACCCCGCAGATCCCCTGCCCGACGCCTAGGCGGCACTGCTACGGCAGCGGCACGTTCCAGATCAGCTTTGTTCCCCTTCCCGGAGCCGACTCGATTTTGAAGGTGCCGTCCAAAAGCCGGGCCCGGCTTTCGATATTGGCCAGGCCACTGCGCGGGGCGGCAGCGGGAATCCCCCGGCCGTTGTCGGCGATGGCCAATTCCAGCCGGTGGTGATCGTCCGCGATAAGCGAAATCCAGATCTTGTCCGCGCCTGAATGCCTGACCGCGTTGCTGAGCCCTTCCATGACCACTGCCATCACGTGCTCGGCGACCGACGGCGGCACGTCATCGACCGGCCCCGATATTTTCAGCTGCGGCGTGTAGTCAAGGGAAGCAGTACCTTCGCGCACTGCTGCCATCACCCGGCTGCTGAGCAGCTCCGGACCCTCCGCAGGCTCCCGCAGGGAGTAGATGGTGTCGCGCAGGTCCCGGATAATCTGATCCAGCTCCGAGGTGATGTCCCTGATGCGTTCGAGCTGGCCGGGTTCGGCGCTGAACCGGCGCATTCCCTGCAGATTCAGCCCGGCCGCAAAGAGCCGCTGGATCACGCGGTCATGCAGGTCACGGGCGATGCGCTCCCGGTCAACGAAGAGCAGATGCTGCTCCCTCACCTTGTAGGATTCCGCCAGCTCCAAGGCCAACGAGACGTGCGAAGCAAATACGCCGATCATCTCCACGTCCCACGGCGGATACCCGACCTCACCCGGCCCGCGGGCCAGCAGCAGGACGCGCCGGTCCTTACCCCGGGGACCGAGGGCAACCAGCAGGCCGGGGCCCAGCAGGCCGCGCGCTGCCGGACCCAGTACCTGCGCGGCTTCGGCCAGGGACCGGGGCGTGTCGGACTCCAGCAGCGACAGGATCGGCGAGGCCTCCCCCACGGTGCTCCCTGCCACAGCCGCCACCCCGGGGCCGGTGGCCAGCAGCCAGCGGACCGCACCGGATTCCAGGTCCGGCAGGCCCACGGCGACCACCGCCGAACCCGATTCGCGCACGGCCCGCTCCGCTATCAGTTTCAGCGCGTCGTTGCCGTGTTGCCCCATGGTGCCCAGGATTGTCCCGGCCAGCTCCATGCTTGCCTCCAGCCATTGCCGGCTGGCGGCAGCATTCTGCGACAGCATGGCGTTTTCGATGGCGGCACCTGCCAAGGCGGCCAATGCTGCCGTGCGTTCCTCATCTTCGGGCGAGAAGCCGGCCGCCCCCGCCTTGTCCGCCAGATGGAGTTGACCCAGCGAGGCCCCCCGGACCCGGATCGGAACCGTGAGGAAGGCCCCGGCGCCCGGCCGGGAAAGCCCGTCCGGCCTGCCGAGCCTGTCCGGAACCCGCCGGGCACGGCCCTGCTTGATTTCGATCGTCACGATGCTGCCCGGACGGTTCAGGCCGCCGGCCAGCGCGATTTCTCCGCGGCGGGCGCCGGCCAAGCGGCAGGCGGCTTCCGCCACCCGGTCGAGCACCGTCTCCAGGCTGAGATCCTCGGCCAACGATGCCAAGGCCGCCAGCATTGCCCTGATATTCCCCTCGGGGTCGGTGTCCACCACCTTCAGCCCGCTTTGCCACACTGGCGGAGGATACATGCTGCAGTGTTCACGGTTCCTCCCATCCGCAGAACCTTGACGCCGGCCCCCGATCCGTGCCGCAAGCGGCCGCCCGGGGCCTTTCATCGTAGCCTTCCACTGCCGGGCCGCAAGGGGAAGCGTCCGAACCCGCTACCCCCGGCACGGGCCCGGCAATTCACCCCCGGGGATGAGGCCAGGCCCGCTTTACACCACGTGGAGTCGATGTTCATGCGGCTGCGCCACAAACTCGACGGCTGGCTCCAGGCCAATCCTGCCAAGGGCGACCTGACCGGCAGGCTGCCGGCCTCCGTGCTGCCGGCCCGCCGCGCCGCCCGGCTGTCCCCGGTCGATGGGCTGGCGACAACACAGGCCGAATCTGCAAAGATGGCAGGCACCAACCCATGTACCGGCGACGACGAGGGGGCACCATGCTGCGCAACCAAAAAATCCCTGCGGTCCGGCTGGAGGACAAGGCGTTGGCCGCCTATTTGGACAGCCATCTGATCGGTTCCTCGACGGGCGTGCGGATGTTCAACGCCGCGAAGAGGACCTGGAAGGGTACCGACGCCGGCGCCGACCTGGCCAGGATTGAGCAGGAGGTGGCCTCCGAACGGCGGGAGCTCAAACAGCTCATGCGCACCCTGGGTTACCGCCGCAGCCTGTTCAAGGCCGCGGCGGCCCGGGCCGGAGCCGTGCTGGGCAGGCTGAATCCAGTCAATCCCACACGCAGCGGCGGCGGGGCCACCGGCCAGCTGGAGCTGGAACTGCTGCAGTCCGCGCTCAGGGGCAAGGAGTGCCTGTGGCGCACGCTGCTGGAACTGGTCCAGGCACAACCAAAGCTGGACCGGCGCAGGCTCTCCGAACTGGTGGACACCGCGCGCCGGCAGCAGGACACGGTGGCGGAGATCATGCAGCGCACCGTTCCGGAGAGGTTCATCAGGTAACCGCCGCAGCCCGGCATTGCACTGGCAATGCCGGGCTGCGGCGGGGCCCCGATGCTAACCGGCCGAGGGCTCCTCGTACTTGGGGAAGATCGGCTGCGGGGCGGGCAGTGGAGTGCCGGGCACCAGGGCCGTGCCGATCGCGGCGAAGTCCCGGTCCGCGCCTTCCGGCTGGCCGAGCGCCTTAAGCAGGCGGGAAGCGGACGCCGGCATGACCGGCTGGACCAGGATCGAGACAATCCGCAGCACCTCAAGGGTGACGTAGAGCACCGTGTTCATCCGCTCCACGTCCGTCTTGCGCAGCACCCACGGCGCCTGCTCGGCAAAGTACGCGTTGGTGTCTCCCAGCACGGTCCAGATGGCCTCGAGCGAACCGTGGAAGTCCTGCACGTTGTAGGCCGCGCGGGACTTCTCCAGCAGCCGCTCGGCCCTGGCCAGCAGTTCGTGGTCCTCGGCGGCCAGCGTGGCCGGCTGCGGCACCTGGCCGCCGCAGTTCTTGGCCACCATGGACAGCGAGCGCTGGGCCAGGTTGCCCAGGTTGTTGGCCAGGTCCGCGTTCATCCGGCCCACAACCGCCTCATGGCTATAGGACCCGTCCGCACCAAAGGGCACCTCGCGCAGCAGGAAAAACCGCATCTGGTCCAGGCCGTACTGCCGCACCCAGTCCGCCGGAGCGACCACGTTGCCCAGGGACTTGGACATCTTGACGCCCTGGTTGTACAGATGGCCGTGGATCATTACCCGCTTGGGCAGCGGCAGTCCGGCGCTCATCAGGAAGGCCGGCCAGTAGATGGCGTGGAAGCGCGAGATGTCCTTGCCGATCACGTGCACATCGGCCGGCCACCACTTCCGGTAGGCCTCGGACTCCATGTCCGGAAAGCCAACGCCGGTCAGGTAGTTGGTGAGGGCATCCACCCAGACGTACATGACATGCTTGGGGTTGCCCGGCACCGGCACGCCCCAGTCGAACGTGGTGCGGCTGACGGACAGGTCCGTCAGCCCGCTCTTGACGAAGCTGATCACCTCGTTGAACCGGGTCCGCGGGGCCGCAAATTCCGGCTGTTCCTCGTAGAGCTTCAGGAGTTTGTCCTGATAGGCCGAGAGCCGGAAGAAGTAGGATTCCTCCTCGGTCCACGTCACCTCGGTGTCGGTCTCGATGGAGTAGCGCTTACCGTCCTCGCGGACGACGGTTTCGTCTTCGGCGTAGTACGCCTCGTCGCGGACGGAGTACCAGCCCTCGTACTTGTCCAGATAGATGTCCCCGGCTTCTTCCATCCGCTTCCAAATGGCCTGCGCCGCCACGTGGTGATCGGCCTCGGTGGTGCGGATGAAGCGGTCGTAGCTGATGTCCAGGCCGTCCTGGGTGGCTTGGAACAAATCCGAGTTGCGCTTGGCCAGGGCCAGCGGTGTGATCCCTTCCTTCTGCGCGGTGTGCAGCATCTTCTGGCCGTGCTCGTCGGTTCCCGTCAGAAAGAACACGTCATACCCGTCCAGCCGCTTGAACCGGGCCATGGCATCGGTGGCAATGAATTCATAGGCATGGCCGATGTGCGGGACGCCGTTGGGGTAGGAAATGGCCGTGGTGATGTAGAACGGGGGCTTCGGAGAGGTCACCCTATAGAAATTACCGCCTCGGCTCCGGCGTTGTCGAAACAGCGCCGGGCACCGCCGCAGCCGCAGCTGCGACGTGATCCGGACTTCCCATCCGACGGATACCGGCCCGCAGACCTCCGCGGCGGAGCCGGAGAAGTCCATGCCGTGCCCCGCCGGGATTAAACGCGATTAACCACGCACGGCGGCAGGTGCCCCAGAGCAGCCAGCGCCTGCCCCGCCGCGAGCGGCGGGGCAGGCGCGGCGCGCTGCCCCGCACGCTTCGCGCACGGGGACCCCTGGCTGATCTCTTAGGCTCCGCGGAAAACCGCGGGCTAGTTCATGTACGTGCGGCTGTCCGCCACGTTGATGAGCTCCTGGTCGTGGGTGGCCACCAGCACGGCGATCCCGTCCCGCGTGGTGTCCTTCAGGATGCCGATGATCTGGTTCGCGTGCTCGCGGTCCAGGCTCGCCGTGGGCTCGTCCACCACCAGCACCTTGGTGCCCAGGATCAGCGCGCGGGCAATGGCCACGCGCTGCCGCTCGCCGCCGGAGAGCTGGGCGGGCCGGTGGTGCATGCGCCGGGCCAGGCCCACCAGGCCCAGCAGGTTCTTGGCCATTTCGGTGCGCACGGCAACCTGGCCGTCCGGCACCGCCGGCAGCAGCACGTTTTCGAGCGCGCTCATCCCGTCGATCAGTGCCCCGCCCTGGTCCACGTAGCCGATCAGCGCGCGGCGGCGGTCCGAAATCTCGTCGTCGTCCATCGTGTCCAGGGACTCGCCCTCCCAGAGCACCTCCCCGGCGGTGGGCAGGGTCAGCCCGGCGGCCACCGTCAGGATGCTGGTCTTACCCGAACCGCTGCGGCCGGCCAGGCAATGCATGGTGCCGGCCTCGAGCCCGAGGTTGAAGTTCTCCACGATGGTCAGCGGGTCAGCTCCCCCGCCCTCGTACCGGATGGTGACGTTGCGCAGTTCCAGCGGCATCTCGTGGTCCGCGGCGCGCACGATAGTGTTCGAGCGGGTCTGGACTTCCTCCCCGGCGCTGTCGGTTGCGTTGTTGGTCGGCTCGTCAATCATTTCCGCGTCCTTGTCGTCACGATAAACCAGATGAGTACGGCCAGCACGCTGGCCAGCGCCGCCCGCAGGACGGCATGCGGGGCGATGACCAGGGTGATGGCCACCGAGCCGAGGACGGCCACCGGCAGCGCGAGCACCCCGAGGATGCCGGCTTCCCAGCGGCGCAGCTGCAGCAGCAGTGCCGGCCCCCAGCCCATGGCGGACAGGATCTGCCACTGCTCCCGCTTGCGCGGCAGGTCGAACCGGCCGGTGATCAGCGTCAGCATCAGCGAGGCCAGCACGCCCAGCAGCGCCAGGGCCAGGTTCAGGCCGCTGAGCTGGTTGACTGCCAGCACGCTCAGCGCCGAGCTTCCGACGGCGCGGGGCAAGTCCACGAGCACGGCCACCAGGGCTCCGGCCGCCGCTCCCAGCACGCCGACCGAGACGGCGACGGCGGCGGAATTGAAGCGGTTGGCCAGCAGCTGGCGGGTCGCATAGTGCTTGGCGTTGTCCACCAGCGCGACATCGTCGCCGCCGGACGGGGCCGGTTCCTGCCGCGGATGCGGCTTCAGCAGCGCGGCGGAGGTGAAGGATGCCGCCAGATAGATGGCCAGCGCCGCGGCGGAGACCACGGCGGTCACCCAGTTGCGGCTCAACGCCACCACCACGGCGGCCACCGCCAGGATGGCCACGCCGCCGACCAGCAACTCGCCCAGGAACCAGGAGCGGACCTTGCGGCGGGTCCAGCCCATGGCCCGGAGCGTCACGGCTTCGGCCCGCCGGTTCCGCGTGAAGGTCACCGTGCTGGCGGCCGTGACCAGCGCCGCGCCGCCCACCGTCAGCATGAGCAGCGCCACGCTGGAGGAGCTCAGGGCGTTCTGCACGCCGGTGGCCGATCCCTGGCGTACCCAGGACTGGGTGACGGTGCCGAGGTCCGAGACAGTGCCCAGGTTGTCCTTGCGGTAATCGGGCACGTTGATGGACACGTCCTCGCGGGCAGAGCCGGCCACGATTTCGGTGTGCAGGCCGAGGTCGGCAATGTCCGCGGCGACGGCGGCGATTTCCTCCCGGGTGCTCTGCCAGCTGCCGGCCGCGTTCACCCGGACGCGCACGGCGTCGATCACCGCGTCGTCGGCCGAGGTACCGCGCACCGCGGCCAGGCCGGTGTAGTCGGTGATGGCGCCGGCCGACTGGGTGGCCAGCCCGGCCCCGCTCAGGCCCGGGCTCAGCTCGACCGGATCCACGTCCTTGCCCTGGGCGTCCTTGGTCAGGGTCAGCGGGGTTGGATCATAGCCGCCCAGCGGCAGGTAGTTGATGTTGCCGGCAGCGGCCCGGACCTTATCGGCGTCGAAGGTGCCGAAGACGAACGGCAGCGGGGTCGAAGCGCCGCCGGCGCCCTTGAGGCTTTGGCGGTAGGACTGCTCCTCGACCGGCGCGCGCTGGTCCTGGTCCGCTTCCGTCTGCCAGGAGAGCGTCTTCTGCGGCAGCTGGTTGACCTGGACCCAGCCCTGCGGGATGACGGTCTGGTCCACGGCGCCATTGTCCTTGGCCTCGCCGGCGGAATATTCCGGGCTGGAGACGAAGTCGGTGGACCACTGGGCCGGCTGGTAAAGGCCGGAGGCCACCTGGATGCCGCCGGAGCCGAGCAGGTAGTTGTAGTCCTTGCCGCCGGGCCAGCGCAGCTCGAACGGCTTGCTGGTGGCGAAGGGCAGGTAGTCGTCGCCGAGGTTCCTGCTGACCGAGCCCACCGTGGCAACGGTGTTGCCGGCGTCGTCGATCTCCTCGATGGTGACCGTGTATTTCAGGTCCACTTCGGTGCCGGCGCGGACCACCATCGGGATGACCTGCGAGTCCTTGGCCAGGCTGCCGGCCTCCTTGGCGGACTGGTACTGGAACAGGAACGGGCTCCAGTACTTGAACGGCAGGCCCTCGTGGTAGATGCCGGACTTGACGTCCTCGGCGGAGAAGCCCTGGCTCATGCGGTCCATGAACCGGGTGCCGACCTCCTCGGCGTTGCGGCCGGAGGCATCCGGAGCCTTGGCCAGGGGGGCCAGGAAGGAACCGGCGTCGCCGAGCAGGGCCTGCTCGGCCACCGGGTCGACGGCGACTACGGTCTCGGAGATCTGCGGCAGGGTGGGCAGGGCGATGGAGACGTCGAAGTTGCCGTGGAAGGTGCCGCCGGCGGGATCCGGGAACTTGATCCCGGTCTCGCCCTCGGGTGCGACCGTGCGCACGCTGGTGCCGCCGGGCACCTTCTCGGTAACCACCTTGGCCTGGCCGAGGGTGCCCTGCGCACTGTTCTCGAAGAGGACCGTGGTGTTCCTGCCGTCCGAGGATTCGGCCTTGGCCGTGATCCGGTAGCGCTTCGGGGTGGCGCTGAGCACCGAATCCGGGGCGGGCCACTGTGCCTTGGGCACGGCGTCGGAGATGCCCTGCTGGGAGATGAAGGCCTCGGTGTTCTGGTTGTAGCCGACGTAGTCGGTGGCCTTCAGCTGCGGCACCTGCGCGTCCTGGACCACCTTGGAGACCAGCGAGATCGGGGCGGCGACGGCGACGCCGGAAACCTCCCGGACCTTCTGCAGTTCGGCGGCGGTGATGCCGCCGATGCCGGTCAGGACATCCGGCTGCCGCAGCGTGCCCGGGGTGTCCGTGGTGTCCTTCGGCAGGACCAGGATGTCATAGACGCCGCGGGCATTCTTGTCCACCACGTCGTTGATGGCCACCTGGGCCCGCTCCTGGATGAACACGGACAGGACCATCGAAGCGATCAATACCACCACGGTCACTACCAGCGAACGGCTACGTAGGAATCGCGCCGCGGGGTTCATCGTCTGTCCTCACAAATCTCGTTGGTCTTCGTCAAATCGTCTCTGCGCATCAATTAGAAAAATCCTTGGCACCGGCCCGGAACAAACGAAGGCCCGCCGCCCCAACAGCGTTGAGTCAACGGGCCTTCGCTCAATTATGACAGGTTTGCCGGGGCCCTTAGTCCGCGAGGTCCACGACGCGGGCCACGCTGGCCCCGACCGTCCGGCGCAGCTGGTCCATGACCTCCTGCGGGACGGAACTGTCCACGGTCAGCAGGGCCAGGGCCTGCTTGCTGTCCTCGTTGCGGGAGACCTGCATGCCGGCGATGTTGATGTTGGACTCGCCCAGCAGCCGGCCCAGGGCACCGATCACGCCGGGACGGTCCTCGTAGGTGAAGACCACGAGGTGCTCGCTGATCGGGATTTCCACCTCGTAGCCGTTCACGCCCACCAGCTTCTGGATCTGCTTCGGGCCGGTCAGGGTGCCGGACACCGAGATCTGCGCGCCGTCCGAGAGGGCACCACGGATGGTGAGCACATTGCGGTACTCCTCCGACTCCGGGGTGGTGATCAGCCGGGTGTTGATCCCCCGCTGCTCGGCCAGGACCGGGGCGTTGACGTAGGAGACCTGTTCGGAGACGACGTCCTTGAAGACACCCTTGAGCGCGGCAAGCTCCAGCGCCTTCACGTCCAGCTCGGCGATCTCGCCGGCCACCTCGATGTCGATCTGAGTCACGGACGTGTGCGTCAGCGCGGTGAAGATGCGGCCGAGCTTCTCGATCAGCGGGATGCCCGGGCGGACCACCGGGTCGATGATGCCGCCGGCCACGTTCACGGCGTCCGGGACCAGCTCGCCGGCCAAGGCCAGGCGCACGGACTTGGCCACGGAAATGCCGGCCTTTTCCTGCGCTTCGCCGGTGGAGGCGCCCAGGTGCGGGGTGACCACAACGTTGTCGAAGGCGAAGAACGGCAGGTCGGTGCTGGGCTCCTGGACGAAGACGTCGATGGCGGCGCCGGCGATCTTGCCTTCCTTCAGCGCATGGTAGAGCGCGTCCTCGTCGATCAGGCCGCCGCGGGCCACGTTGACCACATAGGCGGTGTCCTTCATCTTGTCGAAGGCTTCGGCGCCGATCATGCCCACCGTCTCCGGGGTCTTGGGCATGTGGATGGTGATGAAGTCCGACTGCTCGAGCAGCTCGTCGAGGCTGACCAGCCTGACGTTCAGCTGGGCGGCGCGGGCGCTGGTCACGTAGGGATCGTAGGCCAGGATCTGGGTCTCGAAGGCCTGGAGGCGGGCGGCGATCAGCGCGCCGATGCGGCCGAGGCCGATGATGCCGATCTTCTTCTCGTACAGCTCGGTGCCGGTGTACTTGGAGCGCTTCCACTCCCCGGCCTTCAGCGCGGCGTTGGCGGCCGGGATGTTGCGCGCCAGGCCCAGGATGTGGCCGATGGTCAGCTCCGCGGCGGAAACGACGTTCGAGGTCGGCGCGTTCACGACCATGACGCCGGCCTGGGTAGCAGCCTTGATGTCCACGTTGTCCAAGCCGACGCCGGCGCGGGCGATGACCTTGAGCTTCTTGGCGGCGGCAATGGCCTCCGCATCAACCTTGGTGGCGGAACGGACCAGGATGGCGTCCACGTCCGCAATCGCAGAAAGCAGCTGGGACCGGTCGGCTCCATCCGTCTGGCGAATCTCGAAGTCGGGGCCGAGGGCGTCGATGGTGGCAGGTGACAGTTCCTCGGCAAGGAGAACTACTGGTTTTTCCACAGGGATGTTCCTTCTGCGATGCAATCGGGGGTGAGTTCAGTTTAGGACGACAAATGGCCGGACTCACACTGTTACCCATGGGTCACATTGTGAATCCGGCCATAGTCTGCCGTCCGGATCAGCGGGCGACGGAGCCCTCGGTGTAGTCGTCGTCGGACTTGATCCAGGAGAACAGCTTGCGCAGCTCGCGGCCGGTGGACTCGATCGGGTGCTGCTCGCCCTTCCGGCGCAGCTCCTTGAACTCCGGAGCACCGGCAGCCTGGTCGTCCATGAAGCGCTTGGCGAACGCGCCGGACTGGATGTCGGCCAGCACGGCCTTCATGTTCTCCTTCACGTGCTCGTCGATCACGCGCGGGCCGGAGACGTAGTCGCCGTATTCGGCGGTGTCGGAAACGGACCAGCGCTGCTTGGCGATGCCGCCCTCGACCATCAGGTCAACGATCAGCTTCAGCTCATGCAGCACCTCGAAGTAGGCGACCTCGGGCTTGTAACCGGCCTCGGTCAGGGTTTCGAAGCCGTACATGATCAGCTGGGAGGCGCCGCCGCAGAGCACGGCCTGCTCGCCGAACAGGTCGGTCTCGGTCTCCTCGGTGAAGGTGGTCTCGATGACACCGGCACGGGTGCCGCCGATGGCCTTGGCGTAGGACAGGGCCAGGTCCTTGGCCTTGCCGGTGTAGTCCTGCTCGACGGCGATCAGGTCCGGCACGCCGCGGCCGGCTTCGAACTCGCGGCGGACGATGTGGCCCGGGCCCTTCGGGGCCACCAGGGCGACGTCGACGTCGGCCGGGGGCTTGATGAAGCCGAAGCGGATGTTGAAGCCGTGGCCGAAGAACAGCGCGTCGCCGGTCTTGAGGTTGTCCGCGATGGACTCGGCGTAGACCTTGGCCTGGACCTGGTCCGGGGTGAGGATCATGATCAGGTCCGCTTCGGCGGCAGCCTCGGCCACCGGCAGCACGCGCAGGCCTTCGGCCTCCGCCTTGGCCTTGGACTTGGAGCCCTCGGCCAGGCCCACGCGGACGTCGACGCCGGAGTCGCGCAGGCTCAAGGCATGGGCGTGGCCCTGGCTGCCGTAGCCGATGACCGCGACCTTGCGGCCCTGGATGATCGAGAGGTCGGCGTCGTCGTCGTAGTAGAGCTCAGTCACTTTGTGTTTCTCCTGTTGGATTGTTGTCTGTAGACGGGGGCGGAAATCAGGCCGAACGCAGGGCCCGGTCGCTCATCGACCGGGAACCGCGGCCGATGGCCAGGGTTCCGGACTGGACAATTTCGCGGATGCCAAACGGCTCCAGCACTGACAGCAGCGCGGAGAGCTTTTCGGCGGTGCCGGTGGCCTCGATGACCAGCGAATCGGTAGACACGTCAACCACTGAGGCACGGAACAGATCTGCTGCCTGGGTTACCTGCAGCCGTGTTGCGGCATCCGCACGAACCTTGACCAGGATGTGGTCGCGTTGCACGGAGGAATCCGGAACAAGCTCGACAATCTTGATGACATTGACGAGCTTGTTCAGCTGTTTGGTGACCTGCTCCAGCAGGTCACCTTCGGCGTCGACCACCACGGTGATCCGGGAGTACCCGGAAGCCTCCGTGGGGCCCACTGCCAAAGAATTGATGTTGAATGCCCGGCGGGCAAACAGGCTGGCCACCCGGGTGAGCACGCCCGGGACGTCCTCGACCAGGACCGAGAGTGTGTGACGGGCCATTGCTAGTCCTCCTCTTCCCAGGCCGGGGTCATGCCGCGGGCAATCTGGATGTCGTCGTTGCTCACGCCGGCGGGGACCATCGGCCACACCATGGCATTGGGGCTGACCACGAAGTCGATGACCACGGGCCGGTCGTTGATCTCCAGGGCCTTGCGGATGGTCGCGTCAATGTCCTCGGCGCGTTCGCAACGCAGTCCCACACAGCCGTAGGCGTCGGCCAGCTTGACGAAGTCCGGGACACGCACCGTCTCGTGGCCGGTGTGCAGGTCGGTGTTGGAGTAACGGCCGTCGTAGAACAGGGTCTGCCACTGGCGGACCATGCCCAGCGAGGAGTTGTTGATCACCGCGACCTTGATCGGGATGTTGTTCAGCGTGCAGGTCGCCAGTTCCTGGTTGGTCATCTGGAAGCAGCCGTCCCCGTCGATGGCCCAGACCACCCGGTCGGGGTTGCCGACCTTGGCGCCCATCGCCGCGGGAACGGAGTAGCCCATGGTGCCCAGGCCGCCCGAGTTCAGCCAGGCATGCGGACGCTCGTACTTGATGAACTGGGCGCTCCACATCTGGTGCTGGCCGACACCGGCCACATACACGCCCTCGGGCCCGGTCAGCTCGCCGATGCGCTGGATGACCCGCTGCGGGGCCATCAGCCCGTCCTCGGGCTCGGTGAAGCCCAGCGGATAGGTCTGGCGCAGCTTGTCCAGCATCGCCCACCACTCCTCCAGCTCCGGCGCGCCTTCGGCGGCAAACAGCTCGCGGCAGGCCTCGGTCAGCTCGGGAATGATCTCCTTGACCGATCCCACGATTGGCACGTCCGCCGCGCGGTTCTTGGAAATTTCCGCCGGGTCGATGTCCGCGTGGATTACCTTGGCCTCCGGGGCGAAGGTGCTGAGCACGCCGGTGACGCGGTCGTCGAAGCGGGCGCCCAGGGTGATCAGCAGGTCCGCCTGCTGCAACGCCGTCACGGCGGTGACCGAGCCGTGCATGCCCGGCATGCCCACGTGCTGCGGGTGCGAGTCCGGGAAGACGCCCCGGGCCATCAGCGTGGTGGTGACCGGGGCCCCGACCAGCTCAGCCAGTTCGCGCAGCTCGGCGGCGGCATGGGCCTTGACCACGCCGCCGCCGACGTAGAACACCGGGCGCTTCGCGGCGGCGATCAGCCTGGCGGCCTCGCGGACCTGCTTGGAGTGGCCCCGGACCACGGTGCGGTAGCCGGGAATGTCGATGCGCGGCGGCCACGAGAACATGGTGGTGGCCTGCTGCGCGTCCTTGGTGATGTCCACCAGCACCGGGCCGGGGCGGCCGGTGGTGGCGATGTAGAAGGCCTCCGCCAGCACGCGGGGAATGTCCGCAGCCTTGGTGACCAGGTACGAATGCTTGGTGATCGGCATGGTGATGCCGACGATGTCCGCCTCCTGGAAGGCATCCGAACCAATGACGGCGCTGCTCACCTGTCCGGTGATGGCGACCATGGGCACGGAGTCCATGTGGGCATCGGCGATGGGGGTCACCAGGTTCGTGGCACCGGGGCCGGAGGTGGCAATGCACACGCCGGCCTTGCCCGTTACCATGGCGTAGCCCTGGGCGGCATGGCCTGCTCCCTGTTCATGGCGCACCAGGATGTGGTTAATCCGGGTGGAATCCATGAGCGGGTCGTAGGTGGGGAGGATGGCCCCGCCCGGCAACCCGAAGACGTCGGTGACGCCCAATTCTTCCAGTGAACGGACAACGGCTTGTGAGCCGGTCATTTCTGTGGGCGGCACGATGGTGTTTGGTCCCTGTACGGGATTGACCGCGTCCACGGTGGAAGAGACAGAGGCAGCTACATCTTTGGTCCTGACAGTGTCACCGGCCTTGGCCGGCGCCTTGTTGGCCATCAGCGAAGGGCTGATGGGCGATCCCTTAGTCATCGGGCTCTTCCTTTACGGATCTTCTGTTGTTGGTTGATGTGCTGGCCGCCAGCCCGGCAAGGGCAAGCGGCTCTGTGCTCTTCATGCAAATAAAAAACCCCGCCGAGCCGGCTGGCTGCGATGGGGTTCCGCGCGTGACGTAGCTTGTCCAGCCGGGCCTAGGCCACGCGCTTGATAACGACTACGACGGTTTCGATCTGCATGGCACTCAGTCTAGGCGTTCCGCGGATACCGGTGTCAAACAACGAACCGCCCATCTCATTATGTGGACGCAGTGTCCAATTATCGGACCCGGCTGCCGGTGCGGCACTCAGGCCGCACCGGCCGGCGGGCATCACCCGCAGTAGGCGCCGGTGGAGGCGGAATTGACCAGCTTGGCGTACTTGGCCAGCACTCCGGAGGTGAACTTGGCCGGCAGCGGCTCCCAGCCTTCCTTGCGGGCCTCGAGCTCGGCCGGCTCAACCAGCAGGTCGAAGCTGCGGGCGGCGATGTCCACCCGGATCCGGTCGCCGTCCCTGACGAAGGCGATGGGGCCGCCATCGACGGCCTCGGGGGCAACGTGGCCGATGCACAGGCCGGTGGTGCCGCCGGAGAAACGGCCGTCGGTCAGCAGCAGCACGTCCTTGCCCAGGCCTGCACCCTTGATGGCACCGGTGATGGCGAGCATCTCGCGCATGCCCGGGCCGCCCTTGGGGCCCTCGTAACGGATCACGACGACGTCGCCGGGCTTGATCTGCCCGTTGTCCAGGGCATCCAGGGCGCCCTGCTCGCGCTCGAAGACGCGGGCGGTGCCCTCGAAGACGTCGGCGTCGAAGCCGGCGCTCTTGACCACGGCGCCTTCAGGCGCCAGCGAACCGTGCAGGATGGTGATGCCGCCGGTCTTGTGGATCGGGTTGTCGATGGCGCGCAGCACCTTGCCGTCCGGGTCCGGCGGATTGATCGCGGCCAGGTTCTCGGCCACGGTCTTGCCGGTGACGGTCAGGCAGTCCCCGTGCAGCAGGCCGGCGTCGAGCAGCGCCTTCATGATCACCGGCACGCCGCCGATCTTGTCCACGTCGAACATCACGTAGCGGCCGAACGGCTTCAGGTCGCCCAGGTGCGGGATCCTGTCGCCGATGCGGTTGAAGTCGTCGAGGGTCAGGTCCACCTGGGCCTCGCGGGCGATGGCCAGCAGGTGCAGCACCGCGTTGGTGGAGCCGCCGAAGGCCATGGTGACGGCGATGGCGTTCTCGAAGGCCTTCTTGGTCATGATGTCGCGGGCGCGGATGCCCTGGCGCAGCAGCTCCACCACGGCCTCGCCGGACTTGTGCGCGAACATGTCGCGGCGGCGGTCGGCCGAGGGCGGGGCGGCGGAGCCGGGCAGCGACATGCCCAGGGCCTCGCCGATGCAGGCCATGGTGTTCGCCGTGTACATGCCGCCGCAGGCCCCCTCACCCGGGCAGATGGCCCGTTCGATGGAATCGAGGTCCTTCAGGCTCATCTTTCCGGCAGCACAGGCGCCCACGGCCTCGAAGGCATCGATGAGCGTGACTTCCTTCTCCGAACCGTCCTCAAGCTTGGCAAAGCCGGGCATGATCGAGCCGGCGTAGAGGAAGACCGAGGACAGGTTCAGGCGGGCCGCTGCCATGAGCATGCCGGGCAGCGACTTGTCGCAGCCGGCCAGCAGCACCGAGCCGTCCAGGCGCTCGGCCTGCATCACGGTCTCCACGGAGTCGGCGATGACCTCCCGGGAAACCAGCGAGAAGTGCATCCCCTCGTGGCCCATCGAGATGCCGTCGGAGACGGAAATGGTGCCGAACTGCATCGGGAAGCCGCCGCCGGCAAAGACGCCTTCCTTGGCGGCCTGGGCCAGGCGGTTCAGCGACAGGTTGCAGGGGGTGATTTCATTCCAGGAACTGGCGACACCGATCTGCGGCTTTGCGAAATCGTCGTCCCCCATCCCCACGGCTCGGAACATTCCGCGTGCAGGCGCCGCATGGATGCCGTCGGTGACAACACGGCTGCGCGGTTTGATATCGGGAGTTGCTTCGGGGCTCATAGTTATTGATTCTATGACCAGCTTGAGGCCTGCCCGGCCATGTTACGGCGCGCCGGCCTGCAGACCAGCGGCACGATGCCGCGGCGGCCCATCCAGCAGCCCGAGCACGGCGATGCCGCGCTTTCCGAAGACCTCCGCGCCCTGCGGGCGGTACAGCAAACCGGGGCAGGAACGTTTCCCCGAAGCCGGACTTTTCGGCGAGCACGACCCCGGTTTGGGAATCCTACGTTTCGGGATAAGAATCGCTGGATTGATCTTCACTTTGGTTCCGGAAATAATTGCGCCGTGATAATTGCAGCCGCCCTGTCCGTCTTCGCCGTTGCTGCCGTGGCGGCCAGGCTCGCCGTCGTCATCTACCCGGACCGTGGGCCGGTCCCCCGCAGCCATGCCTGGCAAGCACGGGAAACGGACTACTTTGCCCTCCCGGCGAAGTCCCTGAACGCGTTCTGACCGCATGCCCGGGAGCGACGAACTCAAGGAGACTCTCAGCGGCATCTTCGATGCGCAGATCCCCAACCACGGGGACTACAACCTCGTCCTTGCCAGCGCCCGGCCGGGCCTGCGCGCGGCCGCACTGGGCCGCCCGCCGCGCTGCTACGTGCTGGGCTACCGCTGGAGGCCGCACGAGCTGGTGATTGCCCCGGTCGACGCGGCCTCGCTGACCGCCGGCAGCACGCCGGTCACCATCAACATGACCAACCTCTCCCACGCCGTCCGGCGGGCCGAAAGGCACGCCGCGGACAAGGGCTGGGCGGAAAAAGAGTATGAAGTCGGCAACACCACCGGGCGGATCTTCCGCTTCGGCGTGGCCGCCGAAGGCCTGCTCCCCGGCAGCGGCAGCATTGACCAGGCGGGGGATGCCGAAGACTTCCACAACTTCATGGCCTCGCTTATCAGCATGGCCTGAGCATTCAGCGGCTGCCCCGTCCCTCGCATGCTCGGGACGGGGACCCCTGCCGCTTCCCTGGCGCTCCCCCAGTGTCGCTGGCGTGCCCGTTCGCGGCCACTCCGCACGCTGAGTCAGGCGAAGGAACCGGGCTGGACCAGGTTGTCCGGTTTCTCCCCCTGCGCCAGGCGCACCAGCTGGCCGCGCAGCAGCTTCACCATCCGTGGACCGAAAGCGGTCGTATTGCCACCTACGTGTGGGGAAATGATGATGTCTTCGCATTGCCACAGCGGATGACCGGCCGGAACCGGCTCCGGGTCGAAGACATCCACCGCGGCCTTCAGCCTCCCGGCCAGCACTTGGGCGGTCAGCGCCGCCGAGTCCACCACTGCCCCGCGGCCCACGTTGACCAGCAGGGCCCCGTCCGGCATGGCCTCGAGCACCTCGGCATCCACCAGATGGTACGTGGTTTCATCCAGCGGAGTGGCCACAATCATCACGTCGCAGCGGCCGGCCAGCGCCACCAGTTCGTCCGTCCCATGCACCCGCCCGGCGTCGTCGTCCCGGGCCGTGCGCCCCACGCGGGCCAGTTCGACTTCGAACGGCTCCAGCCGGCGGGCGATTTCCCGTCCGATACCGCCAACGCCAACCAGCAGGACCCGGCTGTCCGCCAGGGACCGGCGGCGCACGGAATTCCATATCCCGGCGGACTGGTCCCGGACCATCTGGTCGATGCCGCGCAGCGATGCCAGAGCCAGGCCGACGGCGAGTTCGGCAGTGGAGGCCGCATGGACGCCGGCGGCACTGGCAATGGCGACCTGCGGACCGACCAACTCGGCTATGCCCTCATAGCCGGTGGTCTGGGTCTGCACGAGCTTGAGCTGCGGCAGTGTGCCAAGCACGCGCCAATCGTTGCCTGCCACATACGGCAGGACCACGGCGTCGATATCCTGTGCCCGCACTCCTTCCGGATCTCCGCGAAGATCCCACAGCCCGGCGGTCAACCCGGCCGGCAGCGGTGCGAGCGCCTCCAGCAGCGCCGGGTCCGGGAAGGTAATGGTAGTGATCGCCTGAACCATGAGGTGAACACTAGCGGATAGGCCCGGCAGCGAACCCGCCCGGCCCGTCCGAGGCCGTCCGCACGGACTATGGACAGGTCCCGGCCGTGGTCGTAACGTACGCATCAAACGGCGTGGGAAGTTTCTCCGGGAAGGCAGCGCCATGGCACTCATCTGGACACTGGCCATTGCCGCGGGTGCGGCGCTGATTTGGCGGCTGACCCACCGGTCCGCCGACAGTACGGCTGCGGGTGCTCCCGGCGCAGCGGCTCCGGGACCGGGGGGCACGCCGGCCGCAGTGACCGCGGGCGGCACCCCCTTAAACGGCGCTTCTTCAGGCAGCACTTCCTTACTGGAGGCCGTTCCGCGTCCGGCCGGCGCAGCCGCGGCACCCGCCGAGGAGGAACCGATCGACGGCTGGACGCAGAGCGCTGCGGACACGGCGGCGTCGGAGCCGCCGGTGGAAGACCAGTACATTGAGGACATCTCCGTGGCCCCGCACGCCACGCCCCTCGATCCGGGCTCGGAGCCATCCCCCTGGCTGATCCGGATGACCACCCCGGCATCTCCGGCCGAGCCCCCGGCACGCCGGCGGCGGCCGGAGACCGCACCGACAAAAGGAACCGATATGCAGGACAGGACCAGCAGCGAAGGCACCGCGGCCGACGAACCCGGGCTGCACCAGGACACCCTGTACGACGAAAGCGAATGGGCCGGCGACGACAGTGAGCGCCTCGTCGATCCGGAAGCCGGCGAAGCTGGCCCGCGCGGCCAATGAAGCGCGACGGCCGCAGGCTGCACAGCCGGCTTCCCACCGGAACGATGCTGGCGGCCGGCGCCGTGCTGCTGCTGGGGGCCTGCACGGCGCCCGGCAGTACCGGCGCCAGCGGGTCCGCACCCGGCGCCGTCGTCGGACCCGTGGCCACCGTGGCCACCGGGCTGGATTTGCCGTGGTCCATCGCCGTCCTGCCCGACGGCAGCGCCCTGGTCTCGGAAAACGATTCCGGCCTGATCAAACATATTTCCGACGGTGTGACCGTGGCAGCGGCGCCGGTGCGGCCGGCACCGGACCCCGCGGGCGAGGGCGGCCTGCTCGGATTGGCGCTGAGTCCCGGCTTCGCCAAGGACCGGAGGGTGTACGCCTACCTGACCACCAGGCAGGACAACCGGGTGCTCAGCTACCGCTGGCAGGACGAACAGCTGACGGACGCGCGGGTGATCCTCTCCGGCATCCCCAAGGCGCGCGTGCACAACGGGGGACGGCTGAAGTTCGGTCCCGACGGCTACCTGTACATCGGCACCGGCGACGCCATGAACCCGCGCTCGGCGCAGGACCGCGACTCCCTGGCCGGGAAGATCCTCCGGGTCACCAGGGACGGCGCCCCGGCCCCGGGGAATCCATTCGGCCACAGCCCCGTCTACAGCTACGGACACCGCAACGTCCAAGGACTTGCCTGGGATTCCTCCGGCCAGCTGTGGGCCAGCGAGTTCGGCCCGGACCGTGATGATGAGCTGAACCGGATCAAGGCCGGCGGCAACTATGGCTGGCCTTCGGTCACCGGTGCACCCGGGGACTCCCGGTTTATCGATGCCGCCTATGTCTGGCCGTCAACGGCGGTGGCCTCGCCCAGCGGCCTGGCCATTGTCGACGATGTCGCGTGGCTTGCCGCGCTGCGCGGGCAGCGGCTCTGGGAGGTCCGGCTGGGCCGGACGATCAGGGACGGGGATGTGAGCGACAGCCTGGTCCAGGAATACGGCAGGCTGCGCGACGTCACCGAGGCCCCGGACGGCAGGCTCTGGATCCTGACCAATGATGCCAAGCCGGACCGGATGCTGGCGCTGCGTGTGAAGTAGCCCTCAGCGGCCTTGGCCGATTTCACTTTCACCCGTGAATCGTGTAGTGTTTCATGTCGTTGCGAGGGAAAACGCGAGGAAAATTCCGAGCGGGAAATCCCCGAAAACACAACTGCGCCTCTAGCTCAACTGGCAGAGCAATTGACTCTTAATCAATGGGTTCCGGGTTCGAGTCCCGGGGGGCGCACCAGAAGCGAACCGGCTTCGGCCAGACAGTATGTCCGGCCGGTGGCGGTTCTCTTTTTGCCCGGAAACGGGCAGATCGCCATGGAACACTCCCGGCGGAGCATGCTTCCAGGGGCGAACGCAGCACTGCGCCTCTAGCTCAACTGGCAGAGCAATTGACTCTTAATCAATGGGTTCCGGGTTCGAGTCCCGGGGGGCGCACTTCCGAAACCCGCCGGACCAGGCGACACGACTGGTCCGGCGGGCTTCTTTTATGCCTCGGTACGGGAATGTGATCCACCTACAAGTGGTGCAGCGCGGCCGGCGAGACCCAACCCGCGAAATACACTTGGATGCCCTACCAGCGTCCTGCGGCCGGGGCCTGGGCCTGGGCCAGGGCCAGAATCTGACCGAGTCCGAAGTGGAGCGGATGAAGAACCTCGGCCATAACGGCAACAGGATGTGGAAGACCTGACCATGACCGGCTGCGAGCCGAACGAGCACGCGGAAGCCACCCGCTAAAGCAGGGAACCGCGGCAGGGTCCTCCCGCGTGCCTGTTGTCGCTAAGCTTCCCCGCCGGCAACGCGTCGTGCAGCCGGTCTCGACCCACCTGCTCACTGTGAGCCGACCGCCTTGGCCGTCGGCGTGGAGTGCCGCCATGGCGGCCTGGGCCTGGAACTCGCCCAGCCGGTCGCGGGCGGAATCGCCTGCAGGATTTCGGCGCCCTCGGCGATCAACCCGGTATCCCACCGGCCACGGTCCTGCTCGGTGAGAGGCACCAGGCTGCCGTCGGGGGCGGTCCGGGCGTCGCGCCGGGCGTGGTGGAGCAGCATGAGCGCGAGCAGCCCCGCCACTTCGGGGTGGTCGACCGCGGCCGCAAGCTGCCGGGTGAGCCGTATGGCCTCGGCTGCGAGGTCGACGTCGCCGGGCTGATCGAAACGCACGCCGGAGACGGTGCGCTTGGCCGGCTGATGCGCTGCGCCATGGTCGCCTCGGGCACCAGGCAGGCCTGCGCGATCTGGCGGGTGGTCAACCCGCCGACGGCGCGCAGCGTGAGCGCGACCGCGGACGACGGCGTCAGCGACGGGTGGGCGTGCCAGCCGGAACCGCTTCAGTCCTGGGCGGATCAGCCGGCCTGCGGCGGTCCGGCCATGCTCCAGCGGCTGCTGCCCAGCCGCCGGATGATCCCGCGCAGCAGCTCCTGCAGTTCTTCCGTGGCCTGCTCCGAATCCCCGCCCAAGGTACGTTCAAGCTCGCGGGAGCGGGCCAGGGCCGATTTGCCCAGCTCGGAGATGGACACCCGGTGGGCCCGCCGGTCCGTCTCGCTGCGGGTGCGCACAACATGCCCATGAGCCTCCAGCCGGGACAAGGTCTTGCCCATGGTCTGGGCTTGGACCCGGGCGCGGGCGGCCAGCAGCGTCTGTGCCATGGGGCCTTCCGACTCCAGCACTTCCAAGGCAATGACCCCGGCATGGGTCAGCCCCAGGTCGGCAAGTTTTTCATTCCAGGCATGTTCCACCAGGCGAGCGGCTGTCGAAAGCAGACGCGGCGTAGGCCAGCTGTTTAAATCGGGCACCCTATAATTATAAGTCGGCCGGGCATAAGGAAACCCTTCGCTAAGCTGATGCGACATTGCCGCCCCCTTCCGCCCCTTCAATTGAGGAGCCAGCCCATGGCTGAACGACTGACCGCCGGCGACGCCGCACCGGATTTCACCCTGCAGGATTTCGAAGGCCGGGAAGTGTCACTCGCAGACTTCCGCGGACGCAACGTGGTGGTTTATTTCTACCCCGCTGCCTCGACGCCTGGCTGCACCAAGCAGGCCTGCGACTTCCGCGACAACATCGCCTCGCTGCAGGGAGCCGGCTACGACGTCGTCGGCATTTCTCCGGACCCCCTGCCGAAGCTGGCCAGGTTTGCCGAGAAGGAATCCCTGAATTTCCCGCTGCTGTCCGATCCGGACCATGCCGTGGCCGAGGCATACGGTGCCTGGGGCGAGAAAAAGAACTACGGCAAGGTCTACGAGGGCCTGATCCGATCCACCCTGGTGGTGGATCCTGACGGCAAGGTGGCACTGGCCCAGTACAACGTCCGCGCCACCGGCCATGTGGCCAAGCTGCGGCGGGACCTGGGCCTGTGATTGGGTCGTCCCACTCCAGCTAGTGCGGCGACGTCGCGGCCCCACCGGTGGTGCTTGTGGCTCGGGTAGTTGGAGTTGGCCAGGGTGGACCGGCCGCACGGCGGCACCGGATCGCCTCCGGCCGAGGCCGGGATCATCGTGCCCCTCCCCCGGGGTCGGCCCGCACACCACACACGGTCAGCCATATCATCAGACCGTCACCTATCCGGAACCGGTCAACCTTTGCGGCCAAAACGCCAAGCGGCCTCGCAGGCCTTGTGCCGGTGGTTGACGAGGTCCCGCAGCTGGTCCGCCGGCCAGGGCATCGTCGCCGACGTTGAAGCGGACCCCCAGTGCGTCCCAGCCGGCCACCAGCTCCTGCACGCCGGGATCCTCGGCAGGCGTTCGCCGGCGGCCAGCAGGCCGATGGCGTCATAGTGGTGCAGCGTACGCACCGTGATACCTGTGGCCCGCGCCAGTTCGTCAATGCTCCGGCGCCGCGTGCCGTTCCGAATCCGATCCACGGAGCCATGCTGATCCGATCCACGGAGCCATGCTCGAACCTGACGCCGCGGCAGGCTCAAGCGTTCTGCCCGCTGGCGCTGTGGGTACAATTGTCAAGTGCCGGACCGCAAGGCCGGCACTTGCATGCGCGAGTGGCGAAATTGGCAGACGCGCTGGATTTAGGTTCCAGTGTCTTCGGACGTGCGGGTTCAAGTCCCGCCTTGCGCACCAGGAGTGATTCCGCAGCCGCGTCTCCAGGCAACCGGTCTCCACCGGCCTGCAGCAGGCGTTCAACGGCTCCCAGTCCTTCAGCCCAGGACGGGCCCTGCCGTTTCTCTTAGGAACCGGCACAGTCTATGCCCAGGTCCAGGCGGGGCAACGGCGGCAGGCCGGAAACCGCCGAATGGGGCCGGATGCCCACTTAAGCGCCGGATGCCCACTTAAGCACAGACCGAACTCGGGACAGCACCCCGGCTCGCCTTCCTGCCGGGTACGTGCACTGACGTCACCGCGCTGGGCTTCACCCTGCCGGGCGAATCCATGCGGGAAGCCCCGGATCCGAAGGCCCGGAGAACGTAACCGGTCAGCGCAGGCGGCGGCGCTGCCGGGCCATGTGCATCATCGCGGCGAACCCGGCGACGAAAGCCAGCTCGAATACTGCCAGCGCCAGTACCCAGCCCCACAGGCCTTCGCCCACGGCCAGGACCATGCCGAGGACCACGAACAGCGATCCAAGCACCAGGACGAAGACGGCAAAGCCGATGGCGACGGCCTCGCTGCGCATGCCGGTCCGGAAGCCGAAGCCTTCGGGACGGTGGTCTTCATTGAATGCGGACGTCACAACACCATCTTCGCGCAACTGCGCCGAATTAGCAGCCGCATTGGCAGCGGTACATCCGGTTCGTGCCGGTCAGGAGAGGATGTCCGGATCTTCACCGGTCACCATCCCATCGCCCATGACCGGGACCAGCAGGCGCCACGTGTACGGGTGCCGCGGATTGGTGAAGACCTTCTCTGAAAAGGCGGCCCCCACCAACTCTCCGCCCTTCATCACACACGCGTAGTCCGAAACCAGCCGCACCACCGCGAGGTCGTGCGAGATGAAGAGGCAGCTCGTGCGGCGGGGCGACCCGGTCCATCAGTTCCCGTACCCAGGCGGCCCGTACCCGGGCGGCCCGTACCCGGGCATTGCCCGCCGGCAGGCGCGCAGCGGCTCATCGAGGATCCGGGCGATGGTGAACGTGGGTCCAGCGACGAATACGGATTTTGGAACACCGATGGTCCGCAGGCCCGGGGCGGGGCCCTCGGCGGCTAGCGTTTACCCGCCTCCCGCCCCTCGCAGGCTCGGGGCGGGGCCCTCGGCGGCTAACGTTTACCCGCCTCCCGCCCCTCGCAGGCTCGGGGCGGGGCCCTCGGCGGCTAAACTGGGAATCCATCCACCCGCCAGCCCCAGGAGCACCAGCTTGAGCACATCCCCCGCGCGCCGCACTGTCCTGAAGGCCGGTGCCGCGGCCGCGGCGGTGCTGTTGACGGGCTGCACCTCCACCCCGTCGTCCCCTGCCTCCACCGGCACCTCCCCGGCCCCGTCGGCCACCCCGGAAAAGCTGAGCTTCACCATGGGTACAGCGGCCAGCCCGGCAGGCCTGGATGCCGCCCTGGTCAGGGACAGCGAGTCCTTCCGGGTGACCCGGCAGATCCTGGAAACGCTCATCGGGGTCGACCCGGACACCGGCGTGCCGGCGCCGCGGCTGGCCACCGGGTGGGAGGAGCTCGACAACCGGCGCTCCTACAGGTTCACGCTCCGCTCCGGGGTCACCTTCCACGATGGCACCGCCTTCAACGCCGAGGCCGTCCGGGTTAACTTCCAACGCTGGTTCAACCTGCCGAAGAAGATCCGCCCGGCCGAGGGCCGGTTGCCGTTCGAGGCGGTGTTCGGCGGCTTTGCGGACAGCCCGGGGGATTCGCTGTATGTGGACTGCAAAGTCCTGGGCCCGCTCGAGGTCCAGCTGGACCTGAGCCGGCCGTACACCGGGCTGGTGGCGGCCCTGTCCTCGCCGGCCTTCGGCATCTCCTCCCCCGCGGCGCTGGCCAAGGGCAAGGCGGACGAGCTGACCGAAGAGCGCAACGGCGCCAAAGTCTCAGCCTACGCGCTGCATCCGGTCGGCACGGGTCCCTTCAAGCTGGCCAGCTGGGAGGGCGACGCTGTGATGCTCTCCGCCTTCGACGGCTACTGGGGTGCGGCCAGCCAGGTTTCGACGGTTGCGTTCAAGGTGCTGCCCCACCCGGCAACCCGGGTCCGGGAACTGCTGGCCGGGGAGATCGACGGCTATGACCTGGTCACCCCCGGGACCTACGCGGACCTCGCCCGCAACGGCATGCAGGTGCTGCAGCGGGACCCGTTCGCCGTGCTGTACCTGGGCATGAACCAGTCCTCCGGCCCGCTGGCCGACATCCGCATGCGCCAGGCCATTGCCCACGCCGTCGACCGCCGTGCCGTCATTGACAGCTTCTTCCTCAAGGGCACCAACGAGGCCCGCCAGTTCATTCCGCCCAGCCTCGGCGTCAACAACGAGGACATCACCTACTATGGGTACGATCCGGAGCAGTCCCAGTCGCTGCTGAAGGCGGCGGGGTACGACGGCGAGCCGCTGACCTTCCACTACCCGCTCAACGTCACCCGTGCGTACCTGCCCACCCCGGAAAAGGTGTATGCAGAGCTCAGCCGCCAACTGACCGCCGTGGGCATCAACATCAAGCCGATGCCGCTGGCCTGGGACGAGGGCTATCTGCAACGTGTGCAGGGCACGGACAAGCACGCCCTGCACCTGGCCGGCCTCAGCGGCAGCTACCGCGATCCGGACAACTTCGTGGGCACGCTCTTCGGCGCGCCCAGCGCCGAGTTCGGCTTCAAGAGCGCCGTGATTTTCAGCCGGATCGCCCGGGCCAAGGCGCTGCCGAACGGTCCGGAACGCACCCAGGCGTATCTGGACATCAACGACCTGCTGGCCAGGCGCCTGCCCGCCCTGCCGCTGGCCTTCCCGATTTCCGCGCTGGCCATGGGCCCGAGGGTCCAGAGTTATCCCGCCAGCTCGATGCTGGACGAGGTCTACAACCTCGTGCGGCTGCAGTCCGGCTGAGGACCGGGGCCGGCAACCGTACCACGACCGGCGCGGATGCGGCTGTCTACCAGATCACAAATCCGGTGGGAAATTTCGGTCCGGCCACACGCTGGGGGTAACCTCAATACGCTGGCAAAGCTGCTACGGGAGATTGAAGTTGACTGCAAACACCCCTTCGGGAACAACTACCTCAGATATCGACGTTGCCCTGGTCGGTGGCGGAATCATGAGCACCACGCTCGGTTCCTTCATCAAGCAGCTGCAGCCGGAGTGGAGCATCAGCCTCTTCGAGAATCTGGGCCAGGCCGGACTGGAAAGCTCCGATCCCTGGAACAATGCGGGCACCGGCCACGCGGCGCTGTGCGAGCTGAACTACTCCCCCGCCGGGGCGGACGGTTCGGTGGCCACCGGCAAGGCCGTGGGCATCAACGAACAGTTCCATGTCTCCCGCCAGTTCTGGTCCCACATGATCAGCAGCGGGCACATCGGATCCCCGAAGGAATTCATCAACCCGATCCCGCACATGAGCTTCGTCTGGGGCGATGCACACGCCGAATATCTGAAGCGCCGCTACGAGGCGTTCAAGGCCGAGCCGGTGTTCGAGCAGATCCAGTTCACCGAAGATCCGGCACAGCTGGCCGAATGGGCTCCGCTGGTCATGGCCGGCCGCGACCCGCGCCAGCACGTGGCCGCCTCCCGCGTGGTCGGCGGCACGGACGTGGACTTCGGCGCGCTCAGCCGCAAGCTCGCCGCCTACCTGGCCGGCAACGGAGCCGGGATCAACTACGAACACCGGGTCACCGACATCGCCCGCGACACGGACGGCCGCTGGAAACTGAAGGTCAGGGATAAGGCGACCGGGCAGCAGAAGACAGTCCGCGCCCGCTTCGTCTTCGTCGGTGCCGGCGGCGGCGCCCTGCACCTGCTCCAGCGTTCCGGCATCCCCGAGGCCAAGGGCTACGGCGGCTTCCCCGTCTCCGGCCAGTTCCTGCGCTGCACCGACGGTTCGGTGATCGCCCGCCATGCGGCCAAGGTCTACGGCCAGGCGGCCGTCGGTGCTCCGCCAATGTCCGTGCCGCACCTGGACACCCGCTTCGTCGACGGCCAGCGCTCGCTGCTGTTCGGCCCGTACGGCGGTTTCTCCCCCAAGTTCCTCAAGACGGGATCCTTCCTGGACCTGCCGCTGTCCGTCCGGCCGTCCAACCTGGTTCCGATGCTCGCCGTGGCCAAGGACAACCTGGGCCTGGTCAAGTACCTGGTCACCGAGGTGCTGAAGACCCGCGAAGGCAAGAACCAGGCCCTGCGCGAGTTCGTCCCGCAAGCCGACGGGGACCAGTGGGAGCTGATCACCGCGGGCCAGCGCGTCCAGGTGATCAAGAAGGACCCCAAGAAGGGCGGCGTGCTGCAGTTCGGCACCGAGGTCATCACCTCCGCCGACGGCAGCATCTCCGGCCTGCTGGGCGCCTCCCCGGGTGCCTCCACGGCCGCGCCCATCATGGTCCAGGTGCTCGAGCGCTGTTTCCCCACCGAGTTCAGGAACTGGGAACCGCGGCTGAAGGAAATGATCCCGGGCTACGGCGTGAAGCTGAACGACAACCCGTCCCTGCTGGCGGAGATCACTGCCGACACCAACCGCGTGCTGCAGCTGGGCTGACGCCCGGCCGCCTCCCATGCATAAGCTGGCCACGCTGTCCCTGGCGAACCGGGCGCTGATCGCCCTCATCACGGTTTTCGTGGCCGTCTTCGGGGTTATCACCATGGGTTCCCTGAAACAGGAACTCATCCCCTCGCTCGAATTTCCGCGGGTCACCGTGCTGACCTCCATGCCCGGGGCTTCGCCGGAAGTGGTGGACAAGCAGGTCAGTGAGCCGCTGGAACGTGCGCTGAACGCGGTGGAGGGCCTTGAGTCCTCCACCGCAAGTTCGCGCACCGGCATGTCCACGGTCAACCTGACGTTCGTCTACGGCACCAACCTGGACCGGGCGCGCAGCCAGGTGGACCGGGCCATCTCCAATGCCCGCCAGCTGTTGCCGGAGGATGTGTCCCCGCAGTCGCTCGCGGGCAGCATCAGCGACTTCCCGGTGGTCTTCATGGCCGTCTCCTCCGACCTGCCGCTGGGCGAACTGAACACCGAGCTGCAGCGGCTGACCGTGCCGAAGCTGCAAAAGCTCGACGGCGTGCGCGGGGCCGAGGTCAGCGGCGGCGCGCGCCGGCACATCGCGATCCTGCCGGACCAGGACGAACTCAGGGCCCGCGGCCTGACCGCGTCCGCAATCGCGGACAGCCTGGAGAACAGCGGCGGACTGGTGCCCGCCGGCGCCGTCGAACAGGAGGGCAAATCCCTCTCGGTGCAGATCGGCAGTCCGCTGGACAGCCTGAAGGCAATCCGGAACCTGCCGCTGGCCGCCCGGGCAGCGGCCGGGCCGGCCACCATCGGCGACGTGGCCGGCGTCAGGATCGCCGACGACGAACGCACCTCCATCACCCGAACGAACGGCGCCGAAACCCTTGCCCTGGCCGTCACCAAGACCCCCGACGGCGACACCGTGGGCATTTCGAAGGCGATCAGCGCGATCGTGCCCGAATTGGAGGCCGAGCTCGGCCATGGCGCGAAGATCACCACGGTGTTCGACCAGGCGCCCTTCATCGAAAAGTCCATCAAGGACCTCACCACCGAGGGCCTGCTGGGCCTGGGCTTTGCGGTGCTGGTCATCCTGGTTTTCCTGCTCTCGGCCAGGGCCACGGTGATCACGGCCATCTCCATCCCGCTGTCGCTGCTGGCCACCTTCATCGCCCTGGCCGCGCTGGACTACTCGCTGAACATCCTGACCCTGAGCGCGCTGACCATCGCGATCGGCCGGGTGGTGGATGACTCGATCGTGGTGGTGGAGAACATCAAGCGCCACCTCGGCTACGGCGAGGCCAAGCGCACTGCCATCCTCACCGCCGTGCGCGAAGTGGCCGGCGCCATCACGGCCTCCACGCTGACCACGGTGGCCGTGTTCGCCCCCATCGCCTTCGTGGGCAACCTCGCCGGCGAGCTGTTCCGGCCCTTCGCGGTTACCACCGCGCTGGCCCTGCTGGCTTCGCTGGCGGTGTCCCTGACCATCGTGCCGGTGCTGGCCTACTGGTTCGTGAAGTCCCCGGAGGCCCGGCTGGACCCGGACCAGGTGCGCGCAGCCGCCGCCGCAACGGAACATGCATCCAAGCTGCAGCGCAGCTACCTGCCGGTGTTGGCCGGCACCCAGCACCATCCGGTGGTGACGCTGGTGGCGGCGGTGCTGATGCTGGCCGGCACGGCGGCGATGGTGCCGCTGATGCAGACCAACCTGCTGGGAGATTCCGGGCAGAACAGCTTCAGCCTCAGGCAGGAAATGCCCGCCGGCAGCAGCCTGGCCGCCACCAACGCCGCGGCGCAGAAGGTGGAGAACCTGCTCGATTCCACCGATGGCATCCAGGACGTCCAGGTCACCCTCGGCAACTCCACTGCCGGACTCGGCGGGTTCCTCTCCGCGGGCACCAATGTCGCCCAGTTCACCGTCATCACCGAAGAGGGCGCGGACCAGGAGGCGCTGCGCGAATCCGTGCGCACCGCCGTCCAGGCCCTGCCCCGGGCCGGGGCCATTACCCTGGGCACCCAGGGCGGCGGTTTTGGCACCTCCAGCACGGTGGATGTGACCCTGTCCGCGGCGGATCCGGAGGACCTGAAGGCCGCCTCCGATGCCCTGGCCAAGGAACTGGCGCAGGTCCCGGGCGCGGCCGAGGCCGCCAGCAACCTCGCCGCCGAGGAACCGGTAGTCAGGGTCCGGATCGACAGGGCCAAGGCCGTGGCGGCCGGCCTGAGCGAGCAGGAGGTGTCCGGCCTGCTGGCCGCTGCCATCAGCCCGCTGCCGGGCGGCACCGTGCGGATCGGGGCCACCGACTACCCGGTCCGGATCGGCACGGGCCGGCAGTTCACCAGCGTCGACGAACTGCGCGGTGTCCGCCTTCCCACCTCGGCCGGCCGCATCCCGCTGACGGACCTGGCGACGGTCAGCGAAGAACGGGTCCCCACCACGATCACCACCTCCGGCGGGGAACGGACCGCCGTCGTCGCCGTGACCCCGGACGGGGACAACCTCGGCGCGCTCAGCGCCGAGGTCCGGGCCCGGCTGGACGCCACCGCCCTGCCGGCCGGAGTCACCGCCACCCTCGGCGGCGCGGCCACGCAGCAGGCCGAGTCCTTCCAGCAGCTGGGCCTGGCCCTGCTGGCGGCCATCGCGATCGTGTACGTGATCATGGTGGCCACCTTCAAGAGCCTGGTCCAGCCGCTGATCCTGCTGGTCTCCGTGCCGTTTGCGGCCACCGGCGCCATCGCCCTGCTGGTCATCACGCAGATCCCGCTCGGCCTGCCCTCGCTGATCGGCATGCTGATGCTGGTCGGCATCGTGGTGACCAACGCCATCGTGCTGATCGACCTGATCAACCAGTACCGCCGCGGCACGCCGGGCCGCCCGGGCATGAGCGCGGCTGACGCGATCCGGCACGGCGCCCGGCAGCGCCTGCGCCCGATCCTGATGACGGCGCTGGCAACCGTCTTCGCCCTGACACCCATGGCCCTGGGGCTCACCGGAGAGGGCGGGTTCATCTCCCAGCCGCTTGCCGTCGTCGTCATCGGCGGCCTGGTGTCCTCGACGGCGCTGACGCTGGTGCTGGTGCCGGTGCTCTACCGACTGGTGGAAGGCCGGCACGAGCGCCGTGCGGCACCGGCCACGGAGCCGGATCCGGATGCGGAAGCGGTCGGCGCCCCGGTCCACTGACCTACAGCGGGCGGCGCTGCCTTTTGACTTGCCCGGGCACCCTGCTGCAAGAATCGAATCATGGCTACCGCCCGCCCAGGCCGCCAGTCCGATCCCGGTTCCACTGCTTCGCTGCGCCCGCAGGGCGCGCTCCGGCGCACCCTGCGGTCCGTCCTGCGCTGGCCCCGGCTCCAGCTCGCCCTGAAGGCCGCGCTGGCCGCGGGCCTGGCCTGGACCGTCGCGCTGGCCGTTCCGGGCACGGCCCAGGAATATCCCTACTATGCTCCGGTGGGGGCCCTGCTGAGCATGTACCCCACGGTGGCCGGCTCGGTGAAGACGGCGGCCCAGACGCTGGCCGGCCTGCTGCTGGGTATCGGGCTGGCCTGGCTGCTGATGATCTGGGCCGCACCCAATGCCCTGTCCGTGGGACTGCTGGTCTGCCTCGGCGTACTGCTGGCCGGCATTCCGCGGCTGGGCGCAGGCAAGGACTGGGTGCCGATGGCCGCCTTGTTCGTGCTGCTCGTGGGCGGGTCCGACGCCGGGGACTATTCCACCGGCTACCTGGTCCAGACCGCCTTGGGTGCGGCGGTAGGGATCACCGTCAACTTCCTGGTCTTCCCGCCGCTGCATTTCAACGCCGCCGCCGACCAGCTGGACCAGCTCCGGCAGGATCTGGCGGATCAGCTGGACCAGATGACCGCGGCCCTGCTCGAACCGTGGCCGCCCGACCACCGGGATTGGTCCGGCCGCAGCGAGGACCTGGCACTGCGGAGCTCGCGGGTCCGGACGGCGGTCGAGCAGGCGGCCCAAAGCAGCAAAGGCAACCCGCGCCGGCGGCTGCATCCGCGCAATCTGGACGCCGACCAGCGGCGGCTGCGCGCGCTGGAGGACATGGTCTTCCAGATCCGGGACATGACGGATGTGCTCGCCGCGGTCATCTGGGAAGAACGCCTGCGGATTCCCCCGCGGCTGGTCGACCCGCTCGCCGAGGCCATGGCCGCCGCGGCCGCTGCCATCCGGGGCATGGACGACGATGACCCGGGGCAGCTGCTGAACGAGGCGTCCGGCAGGCACCGGGACCTGATGCGGGAACTGGACCTGCGGGCCTCGCTGGAGAATCCGGCCGCCGCCGCCGGCTCCCTGTCGGTGAGCCTGAGCCGGATCCTAACGGCCCTGGAAAAAAGCGGCGATCCGGGGCGGGAATGAATCGTCGCCGCCGGCTGTTGGCTCAGTAGATGCAATTGCATGTAAACTGGCGGCGGCCGACCGGCCGCTTTCGAGAGAGGACCCGCCATGGAAATCGGCGTATTCAGCGTCAGCGACATTACCCAGGACCCCACCAACGGGCGCATGCCCACCGAGCGCGAGCGGATCAAAGCCATGGTCGCCATCGCCCGGAAGGTCGAGGAGATCGGCATGGATGTCTTCGCCATCGGCGAGCACCACAACCCGCCGTTCTTCTCCAGCTCCCCCACCACCCTGCTCGGCTACATCGCCGCCCAGACCGAGCGCATCACCCTCTCCACCGCCACCACGCTGATCACCACCAATGACCCGGTGAAGCTGGCCGAGGACTACGCCATGCTCCAGCAGCTCGCCGACGGCCGGGTGGACCTGGTGCTGGGCCGGGGCAACACCGCACCGGTGTACCCGTGGTTCGGCAAGAACATCCAGGACGGGTTGCCGCTGACGGTGGAGAACTACGCGCTGCTGCGCAAGCTCTGGGACGAGGAAGTGGTCAACTGGCAGGGCAAGTACCGCACGCCGCTGCAGAACTTCACCTCCACGCCCCGCCCGCTCGACGGCGTTCCGCCCTTCGTCTGGCACGGCTCCATCCGCACCCCGCAGATTGCCGAGCTGGCCGCCTACTACGGCGACGGCTTCTTTGCCAACAACATCTTCTGGCCCAAGGAGCACTACATGCGCCTGATCAGCCTGTACCGCGAACGCTACGCCCACTACGGGCACGGCTCCGCGGACCAGGCGATCGTGGGCCTGGGCGGGCAGTTCTTCATGCGGAAGAACTCCCAGGACGCCGTCAACGAGTTCCGCCCGTACTTCGACAACGCCCCGGTGTACGGCCACGGCCCGTCGCTGGAGGATTTCACCGCGCAGACCCCGCTGACCGTCGGCAGCCCGCAGGAGGTCATCGAGAAGACCCTCAGCTTCGCGGACTACTTCGGCGACTATCAGCGCCAGCTGTTCCTGATCGACCATGCGGGCCTGCCGCTGAAGACGGTGCTGGAGCAGCTGGACCTGTTCGGCGAGGAGGTCCTGCCGGTACTGAAGAAGGAATTCGCCGCCCGCAAGCCGGCCCACGTGCCCGAGACCCCCACGCATGCCAGCCGCAAGGCGGCACTGCAGGCGAGGCGGGCCGCCCAGCAGGCAGGCGCCCGTGCCTGAGCAGGAACGGCTGCCGGATGTGCGCACCACCGCGCAGGCGTGGGAATCGCTGTTCCGTGCCCAGGTGGCGGTGATGCGGCGCCTGCAGGCGCTGCCGGAGTTCAGGAAGCTGTCCATCCGCGAGTACGACGTGCTGTTCAACCTCAGCCGCTGCCCCGGCGGCTGGACCCGGCTCAACGAACTGAACGAGGGACTGCTGATCAGCCAGCCGAGCCTGAGCCGGATGGTGGACCGGCTGGAGGCCAAGGGCATGGTCCGGAGGCGCACCGCCGAGCAGGACCAGCGCGGCATCGAGATCTCGCTCACCGACACCGGGCGCGAGCTGCAGCGGGCCATCGGCCGGGAGCATGTGCGCCACCTGCACGAGATGATCGCCCCGGCGCTCTCCGCGCAGGAATTCGGCCAGCTCCAAACGCTCACGGACAAGCTGCGGGCGGGCCTGAAGCAGGGCCGCTGACGCACCGGCAGCCACCCCGGCACAGCAAGCGGGAGAGGGGTCAGCCCAGCTGCACCAGCGCCGTGGGGTCAGGATCCGGCACGGGTTCGTCGATCTCGGCCGTGACCTTGAGCTCCGTCAGGGACAGGCTTCCCCCCACTGTGGACAGGAAGGCCGTATCGGAGGCGTCGCGCCCGGTGGCGATCCGCAGCAGGCTGTGGCGGGAGGCCAGGCCGGTGGCGTCGACCACCTGCCAGGCGCCGTCGATATAGGCCTCGGCCACGGCGTGGAAATCCATCGGGGCCAGGCCCGGCGCGTAGACGGCTGCCAGCCGGGCCGGAACGTCCTTGGCGCGCAGCAGCGACACCGCCAGGTGCGCGTAGTCCCGGCACACCCCGCGCCGGGCCAGCAGGGTATGCACCGCCCCGTCGGTGGGGCGCGAGGAGCCGCTGACGTAGCTGAGTTCCTTGCCCACCCACCTGCGCACGGCAGCCAGCAGCTCGGTGCCCTGCAGGCTGCCGAATTCGGCGTAGGAAGTGGGCAGCAGCTGGTCGGACTCGCAGTACCTGCTGGGCCGGACGTACCGCACCAGCTCCACCTCGTCGGAATCCTCCGGCACGGCCTTGCCGGTCACGGTGGCCGAATACTCCAGCTCCACTGTTGAGGGGTCGGCCACTTTGAGCAGGTGCAGGCGGCCACCGTGCACGTCCTCCGCCTCCCGCACCTGGGCCGGCTCCGAGTTCACCAGCACCGTCAGCTGTTCGTCGAAGCTGGCGAAGCCGGGGTTCCGTGCCGCCGCCACGGCGAAGACCATGGAGGTGTTGGCGGTGGTCTTGGCGGAAATCCGGGCCGAAACGGCTCGACGCATGAATGCTCCTGTTCAAATAACTCCCTGCGGCCCGCATCCGGGCCGTCCCAATTATGGGCCCACCGTGCCCCCTCGAGGCAAACACGGCGCCGGCCCGGCTCGCGGTGGGGCGCCCGGCGGAGCGGGCACCACAGGAACCACCCCGACAGCCGTGCCGTGAATGCCTTCCCTCCGGGGAAGGGAGGATGTCAAAGTTGTGGTGACCGGCGGCCATGACGTCACGTCCCTTTGCCGCCGGCTGGCCGGGTCCGGAAATCGTCCGGCAAATACGGAAGGAGGGCCCGGATGCCGCGGATCAGTGCCCCGACCGTCGCCGAGCACCGGGCGACGCAGCAGCGTGCGCTGCTGGCCGCGGCGCGGGCGCTGCTCGCCGCCGACCCGGAACACGTTCCGTCCCTGGCCGATATCGCCAGGCAGGCCGGTTTGGCCCGGCCGAGCGTCTACCAGTACTACAGGTCGCGGGAGGACCTCTTTGCCGCCCTGGTGGCGGACACCTTCCCGCGCTGGTCCCGGCGGATCACCGGCGCGATGGGGGCGGAGCCGGATCCCGGGCGCAAGGTCATGGCCTATGTGATGGCCAACCTGGACCTGATCCAGGAAGGCGAACACGCCGTCGGCCGCGCCCTGGCCGCCGCCGCCCCCGGCACCGCCGTGCATGAGCACAGGGCCCGGTTGCATGCGCAGCTGCTGGAACCGGTGATCGTGGCCCTGGGCGAGCTCGGGGCCCCGGATCCGGCCATGACCGCGGAAATGATCAACGCCGTCGTCTTCACCGCCTCGCGCCTGCTGGAATCCGGCTCGGCCGAGGCCGGCGTCCGGGCCCGGGTGGCCGAACTGCTCGGCCCGTACCTGATCCGCTGACGGCCCGGGCGCCGCTCAGCGGATCAGTGCCTGCACCTGCCGGACGGCGGCAACGACGGAGCGGGCGGCCAGGGCCACCTCGGCCTCCTGGACGGAGGCGGGCAGGGTCAGCCGGACCGCCGTCTGCGCGACGGCGGGATCGATGCCCATCGCCAGCAGCACCGCAGAGGGCTCGTCCGAGCCGGCATGGCAGGCCGAGCCGGAGGAGCAGACGATCCCGCGGCGCTCCAGTTCCAGCAGCACCGCCTCGCCGGAGGTGCCGGGGAAACAGAACGAGGCGCTGCCCGGCAGCCGATCCTGCGGGTGCCCGGTGAGCACTGCCTCCGGCAGGGCGTCCAGCACCTGCCGCACCAGATCGTCGCGGTAACGGGCCAGCCGGGGCGCAGCCTCGGCCCGTTCGGCCTCGGCCAGTGCCAGGGCAGTGGCGGTGCCGACGGCGCCGGCCACGTTTTCGGTGCCGGAGCGCCGGCCGCGTTCCTGGCCGCCGCCGTGGACCAACGGCTCCAGCGGGAGCCTGCCGGCCAGGTAGAGCAATCCGCTGCCCTTGGGGGCGCCGAGCTTGTGCCCGGAAAGGCTCAGGGCGTCCGCGCCGAGTCCGGCCACATCCAGCGGCAGCCAGCCGGCAGCCTGGACCGCGTCGACATGGAACGGGACGCCCGCCGCCTTGCAGAGCCTGCCGATTTCGGCGACCGGCTGGACGGTGCCCACCTCGTTGTTGGCGTACATCACCGAACACAGCGTGGTCTCGGCAGTCAGCGCGGCCTCCAGCGCGGCCAGGTCCACCGTCCCGGTCCCGTCCACCGGGATCCGCGTGGTGCGGAAGCCGTGGAAGCGCTCCAGGTACTCCGCTGCTTCCTGCACCGAGGGGTGTTCAACCGCGCTGGTCACCAGGTGCCGGCCGCGCGGGCGGGCCAGGGCAATGCCCTTCACGGCCAGGTTGTTGGCTTCGGTCCCGCCGGAGGTGAAGACGATTTCCCCGGGCCGGCAGCCGAGGACCCCCGCCGCCTTGCCTCGGGCGTACTCCAGCGCCCGGGACGCCGCTTCCCCCACCGTGTGGTGGCTCGAGGGATTGCCGAAGTCCTGGGTCAGTGCGGGCCACATCGCCTCGAGCACCTCGCGGCGCACCGGGACCGTTGCCGCCGAATCCAGGTAGATCATCCGCCGTCCCTCCCCTCAGGCGTTCCCGCCGATGCGGATGTCCAGGCCCAGGTCCAGGGACCGCACGCTGTGGGTCAGCGCCCCCGAAGAGATCACGTCCACCCCGGTGGCGGCAATCTGCGCCACGGTTTCGAGCCGGACGTTGCCACTGGCCTCCACGGTGGCGCGGCCAGCCACCTGTTCGACGCCGGCCCGCAGCTGCTCGATGCTGAAGTTGTCCAGCATGATGGTGTCCACCCCGGCGGCCAGTACCGGCTCGATCTGCTCCGGCGAGTCCACTTCCACTTCGAAGTGCACGGTGTGCGGCAGCGAGGCCTTGGCCTGCGCCAGCGCCTCGGTCAGGTTCCGGGTGCCCCCGCGGGTGAGCACTGCCAGGTGGTTGTCCTTGGCCATCACCGCGTCCGAGAGCGAGTACCGGTGGTTGTGGCCGCCGCCGCAGCGCACGGCGAAGCGCTCCAGGGCGCGCAGTCCCGGAGTGGTCTTGCGGGTGTCGGCGATCCGGGCCCTGGTGCCGGCGGTTTCCCGCACGAAGGCGGCCGTCTGGGTGGCGATGCCACTCAGGCGCTGGAGCAGGTTCAGCCCCACCCGCTCGCCGAGCAGGACGGCCCGTGCGCCGCCGCTGATCACGGCCAGCACCTGGCCGGCCTCGAAGGCCTCGCCGTCGGCTACCTTCAGGACCACGTCCACGCCCGCGTCGACCTGGCGGAAGACCGTGCGCAGCACCTCGGCACCGGCGAAGACACCGGGCTCGCGGGCGGTCAGCTCGGCGGTGGCCGTGGCCTCGGCGGGGATCAGCGCCTCGGAGGTCACGTCCCCCCACGGCGCATCCTCGGCCAGGGCGGCGGCAACGATCCGCTCCACGGCGGGCTGGTGGGCGGGCTGGATGGGGGCCATCAGTGTTCCTGTTCCTTGACGAAGCTGAGCCGGTCCCGGGTGGCGGGCGGCCGGGGATGGTCGGTGCGGTAGTGCGCGCCCACCGAGTTCGCCCGGGCGGCGGCCGCGGCGGTGACCAGCCGGGCGGCGGTCAGCAGGCC
>NZ_JBHTML010000012.1:0-51332 GCF_042679445.1 Arthrobacter sp. GCM10027362 | reverse complement strand
CCGGTGCGGCGGCCTCGGCCTGCCGCTCTTCGGCGGCCACGGGGGCTGTGCCCTCGCCCGCGGCCGGAGCGACGGTGCCCTCCGAGCTTGCGCGGCGGTTGCGGCTGCGGGTACGGCTGACCCGTTCGGCGGCCTTGACCGGATCACCGCCGTCCTTCTTCGGAGCTGCGGCGGCTTCGGCGGGAGCCTCGTTCAGCTTGGCCCGGCCTGCCGGCGCCTTTTCGGCCTGCTCCGACGGCGCCTGCTCCGACTGCGCAGCCTTGGTGGTGCGCCGGACCGGACGGTCCGCTACGGCAGAGCCGCGCTGGTGGTCGGAAATGGCGGCGACAAGATCGCTCTTGCGCATCCGCGAGCCTCCGGTGATTCCCAGCTGGCCGGCGAGGACCTGCAGCTGCACAAGCTTGAGTCCAGCCAGACCTGCGCTCTTGGGCGCAGAGTCCGATTTTTCTTCCACACCTGCAATCAGGTCAGTGGTTTCTGTCACGAAGGTTCCTTCCCCCTCGTCGGGCGGTCCGGATGGGAACAGGACCGCGGTGATTGCCTCCCGTCCGGTGCATGAGAAGCCCGGCCGGGTTCGGGTTTGCCAATGCCTAAGCCGGGCAAAGCCGAGTGATAGAAAGAGCCTTGGATGGAACCCGTTCACCCAGGTTGAGGTTTCGCCGCGGTGCCGGTGGCTCAATATGCACCGGCGGAACGCCTGGCGGGTCCTGGAAGGCTGCACCGATACATCGGTTAACGACGTCTCGACCCACAACGCATCCTTGCTGGAGCATTCAATACTGACTGGAATCAATACCGAGCCGCATCAATTGCGATTGATCCGACTTTGGTCGATCGGAAGCTTCCCGCGCCGTTTAACCATACCGGTTAATTCCGGGGGTGCACTCTTACTCTAGCACCTTCTGTGTCCACCGCGAGCCTCAGAACACGCCAGCCGTCGGGTGAATCCGAGGACTTCAGGTGGTCGGCGATCAGTGCCTCCACGGCGTCGGCCTGTTCCGCACCCGCCGCCAGGGTCATCACCGTGGGACCCGCCCCGGAAACCACCGCCGCAAATCCGGCGGCGCGCAGTGCCTGGATCAGGTCCGCACTCGGCCGCATGGCCGGCGCCCGGTGGGCTTGGTGCAGCGCGTCCACGGTGCCGGGCAGCAGCAGCGAAGGGTCCCGCGTCAGTGCCTGCACCAGCAGCGCGGCCCGACCCGAGTTCGCCGCGGCGGCGCTATGGGAAACCATGTCCGGCAACAGGTTCCGCGCCGTTTCGGTGGAGAGTTCGTAGGCCGGAATGGCCACCACCGGGACAACTTCCGGGTCGATATCCACCGCGGTGCTGAAGAACGTACCGTCCTCTTCCCAGGAAATGGCCAGCCGGCCGGCCAGGGCGGGGGCCACATTGTCCGGATGGCCTTCCAGTTCGGAGCAGCGCTGCAGGATCTGCGCCGCATCCAGCCTGGCCTCGGCAGGCAGCAGTGCGTTCGCCGCCAGGACCGCCGAGACGATGGCAGCCGCGGAGGAGCCCAGGCCCCGGCCGTGCGGAATCACGTTCTCCGCCCGCAGCCGCAGCCCGGCCGCGCTGAAGCCTGCCGATTCCAGCGTCTCGCGCAGCGTCCTGATGATCAGATGGGATTCGTCGGTGGGCAGTGCGGAGGCGCCCTCACCGGTGACCTGCGCCCGGAAGATGCCATCCTCGGTGGTTTCCACCGATACCGTGTCGTACAGGCCCACGGCCAGGCCCAGGCTGTCGAAGCCCGGGCCGAGATTGGCGCTGGTGGCCGGAACCTGCACGCTGACGCGCTGTCCGGCCTTGACCGCGGTGCGCTCCAATATCCTCAAGACTTCCCTACTCCAGGCCCAGGGCTGCCGCCACGCTGATAACGTCGAAGTCGACCTTCACCGGCGAGACTTCGGCTCCGTCCTCGGTGCGCAGGGCCCACTGCGGGTCCTTCAGTCCGTGGCCGGTGACGGTGATGACGATGGTCTTGTCCTCCGGTACCTCGCCGGAGGCATGCTTCTTGATCAGTCCGGCCACCCCGGCGGCCGAACCGGGCTCGACGAAGACGCCTTCCTTCGAGGACAGCCAGCGGTGTGCGGCAAGAATTTCGGCGTCGGTCACCGAGTCGATCAACCCGCCGGACTCGTCGCGGGCTTCGATGGCCGTCTGCCAGGAGGCGGGGTTGCCGATCCGGATCGCCGTGGCAATGGTCTCGGGCTCGGTTACCGGGTGTCCCAGCACCAGCGGGGCGGCGCCGGCGGCCTGGAAGCCCCACATCTGCGGGGTCTTGGTGGCAACGGCCGGCAGCATGCCGGCGGTGGCCGACTCGTAGGGAGCGGCGTATTCGCGGTAGCCCTTCCAATAGGCGGTGATGTTCCCGGCGTTGCCCACCGGCATCACGTGGATGTCCGGGGCGTCGCCGAGGAAATCCACGGTCTCGAAGGCCGCGGTCTTCTGGCCCTGGATGCGCGCCGGGTTCACCGAATTGACCAGGAACACCGGGTAGGCCTCGGAGAGCTTGCGCGCCACCTCGAGGCAGTTGTCAAAGTTGCCGTTGATCTGGATGATCTCGGCACCGTGGGCGATGGCCTGGCTCATCTTTCCCATGGCGATCTTGCCGGCCGGCACCAGCACGGCGCACTTCAGGCCCGCCTGGGTGGCGTAGGCCGCCGCGGAGGCGGAGGTGTTGCCGGTGGAGGCGCACACCACGGCCTTGGCGCCGGCCTCGACGGCGGCGGTGATCGCCATCGTCATCCCGCGGTCCTTGAAGGATCCGGTGGGGTTCATGCCCTCGACCTTAAGGTAGACGGTGGAGCCGGTGAGCTCGGAGAGCGCCTTGGCCCGGACCAGCGGAGTGCCGCCTTCACCCAGCGTGATGATTTCGGTCTGTCCGGTGACCGGCAGACGGTCGGCGTACTCGCGGATGACACCGCGCCATTGGTGAGCCACTTAGACTCCTTCTACTCGCAGGACGGAAATAACTGAATTGACGACGTCGAGCGCGCGGATCTCCTCCACCGTGGCCGCCAGCGCCGCCTCCGGCCCGCGATGGGTCACAATCCGCAGTTCGGCGGCCGGCCGGTCGGCGGAAGGCAGGCCCGGGACCGGCTCGGTGTGGACGGTCTGACGCATGGTTTCGATGGAAACGCCGTGGGCGGCGAAGATCTGCGCGATCTTGGCCAACACGCCCGGCTGGTCCGCCACGTCCAGGCCGATGCAGTAGCTGGTGGTCACGGCGCTCAGCGGCAGCGCGGGAACCTGGCTCTTGGTCGCCTCGATGCGCCACGGGCCGCCGGCCACCAGCGCGCGGGCCGCGCTCACGACGTCGCCAAGCACTGCCGACGCCGTCGGGGCGCCGCCGGCCCCCTGGCCGTAGAACATCAGTTGGCCGGCGTTGTCTGCCTCGACGAACACAGCGTTGAAGGCCCCGTGCACGGCGGCCAGCGGGTGCGTGCGCGGCAGCAGCGTCGGGTGCACCCGGACCGAAATGCCCTCGGTGCCGTCCTCGGTGGCCAGCTTCTCGGCAATGGCCAGCAGCTTGATCACCAGCTGCGCGTCCTTGGCCGCGGCAATGTCCTCCGCGGTGACCTTGGTGATGCCCTCGCAGTAGACATCGTCGAGGTTGAAGTCGGTGTGGAAGGACAGCGAGGCAAGGATCGCGCCCTTGGCCGCCGCGTCCAGGCCCTCAATGTCCGCGGTCGGGTCCGCTTCGGCATAACCGAGTTCCTGGGCAGCCTTCAGCGCGTCCGCGAACTGTGCGCCGGTGGAGTCCATCTGGTCCAGGATGTAGTTCGTGGTGCCGTTGACGATCCCGAGCACCTTGGTAATCCGGTCCCCGGACAGGCTCTCGCGGATCGGGCGCAGGATCGGGATGGCGCCGGCGACCGCGGCCTCGTAGGCCAGGCGCACCCCGGCTTCGTGCGCCTTCGCATACAGCTGCTGGCCGTTGGTGGCAATCAGCGCCTTGTTGCCGGTGACCACCGTGGCGCCGCCCTCAATGGCCTTGACGATCAGGCTGCGGGCAGGTTCGATGCCGCCCATCAGCTCGATGACGATGTCCTTGTCCTTCACCAGCGTCTCGGCGTCGGTGGTGAACAGGTTGCGCGGCAGCTCGACGTCGCGGGGCGCGTCGATATTGCGCACTGCGATCCCCGTCAGTTCCAGCTTCGCACCCACCCGGGCCGCGAGGTCGTCCGCGTCCTCAAGCAGGATACGGGCCACCTGGGAACCGACGTTACCGCAACCCAAGAGTGCCACTTTCAGCGTGTCCATGCCGCTCCAACTTCCAATCAGTGAAATATGCACAAGCGCGTCGCGCTTTCCCAACCGCTCGCAAGCTCGCGGCGGGACCCCTTAGCGCTAGCTTAGAGTCTGGTCCGGCTCAGCCCAGGTCGCGGGCCAGCAGGTCTGCTTCGGTTTCCCCGCGGACAATCAGCCGCGCCTGTCCGTCCCGGACGGCGACCACCGGCGGACGAGGCACGTAATTGTAATTGCTGGACAAGGCCCAGCAGTAAGCCCCGGTTGCCGGTACGGCCAGCAGATCCCCCGCGGAAACATCCTCGGGAAGATAAACATCCCGCACTACAATGTCACCGCTCTCGCAGTGTTTGCCAACCACGCGGGAAATAATCGGCTCGGCCGCCGTCACACGCGAGGCCAGCGCCGCAGAATAATCCGCGTCGTAGAGCACCGGGCGGGCGTTGTCGCTCATGCCGCCGTCGACCGAAATGTAGCGCCGCGGGCTGGTGCCGCCTTCGTCGCGGTCCACGTTGACGGTCTTGTGCGTGCCGACCTCGTAGAGCGTGAACGTCGTCGGGCCCACGATTGCCCGGCCGGGCTCGATCGAGATCCGCGGCACCGGGATGCCCAGCCGTGCGCAGGTCGAGCCGACGACGCCGGCCATGGCCCGGGCCAGTTCGGCCGGCGGGCGCGGGGTGTCCGCTTCGGTGTAGGCGATGCCGTAGCCGCCGCCGAGGTCCAGTTCCGGCAGGTCCACGCCGTGGTCCTGCCGGATGTCGGCCAGGAAGGTCAGCAGCCGCTCGGCCGCCAGGGCGAAGCCCTCCGGCTCGAAGATCTGCGATCCGATGTGGCAATGCAGGCCCAGCAGGTTGATGGACGGGGCGGCCAGCGCCCGGGCGACCGCCTCGGCGGCCGGGGACCTGTCCTGCTGCCCGCCGGCATCGCCGTGCTCGGGGGCCGCCATGGAGAGGCCGAATTTCTGGTCCTCGTGCGCGGTGGCGATGAATTCGTGGGTGTGCGCGTGCACGCCCGGGGTCAGCCGCAGCATCACATTGGCCCGTTCCCCGCGCGCGGCGGCCAGGTCCGTCAGCCTGGCCAGTTCGTCCAGGCTGTCCACCACAATCCGGCCCAGGCCCATGTCCAGGGCACGGTTCAGTTCCGCGTCGGACTTGTTGTTGCCGTGCAGCCCCAGCTTTCCACCGGGAAGGCCGGCGCGCGCGGCCACGGCCAGTTCGCCGCCCGTGCAGGTGTCCAGGCGCAGGCCCTCCTGCTCCACCCAGCGGGCCACTTCCGTGCACAGGAACGACTTGCCGGCGTAGTAGACGTCCACTCCCCCGCACAGGTCGGCGAAGGCGGCGTCGAAGGAGTCCTTGAAGTCCCGGGCGCGGGCGCGGAAGTCCGCCTCGGAGAGCACGAACAGCGGGGTGCCGAACTGTTCCTTGAGCTCGTCGACGCCGATTCCGCCGACGGTCAGCTCCCCGGAGTCCGAGCGCCGAACGTCGCTGGCCCATAGCTGCGTGCGCAGCGAGTTGACGTCGTTGGGGGGGCTGAGCCATGCGGGTGCCAGCGGGGAAGCCTGGGCAGAGGTGGAGACCATGGCGCTACATCCGTTCCGGGGCGCTGACACCGAGCAACTCCAGGCCGTTGGCCAGGACCTGGGTGGTGGCGTCGTTGAGCCACAGGCGGGTGCGGTTGACGTCTTCCACGGGTTCATCCCCCATCGGTGTCACGCGGCAGACGTCGTACCAGCGGTGGTACGCGCCGGCGATGACCTCCAGGTGGCGGGCAATCCGGTGCGGCTCGCGGTATTTCGCCGCGGTGGCCACCACGGACGGGTACTCGCCGAGCTTGGCCAGCAGTTCGTTCTCGGTGGCGTGGTCCAGCAGCGAGGCGTCGAAGGCACTGCGGTCCACCCCGGCGGCGGCGGCGTTGCGGGCCACCGCGCACGTACGGGCGTGCGCGTACTGGACGTAGAAGACCGGGTTGTCGTTGCTGTGCTTCTTCAGCACTTCCGGGTCGATGGCCATCGGCGAGTCCGCAGGGATCCGCGCCAGCGCGTAACGCAGCGCGTCCTTGCCCAGCCATTCGACCAGGTCCCGCAGCTCGATGATGTTGCCGGCGCGCTTGGACAGGCGCGCACCGTTAACCGAGATCAGCTGGCCGATCAGGACCTCGATGTTCTTCTCCGGGTCGTCGCCGGCGCAGGCGGCAATGGCCTTGAGCCGGTTCACGTAGCCGTGGTGGTCGGCGCCAAGCAGGTAGATCTTTTCCTCGAAGCCGCGGTCCTTCTTGGACAGGTAATAGGCGGCGTCGGCGGCGAAGTAGGTTGGTTCGCCGTTGGCCCGGATCAGCACCCGGTCCTTGTCGTCGCCGAAATCGGTGGTGCGCAGCCAGACCGCGCCGTCCTCGTCGAAGATGTGGCCTTGGGCGCGCAGGCGTTCGACGGCGGCCTGGATGGCGCCGGTGCTGTGCAGCTGCTGTTCGGAGAAGTAGACATCGAAGTGAACGCCGAACTCGTGCAGCGTCTTGCGGATGTCCTCCATCTGCGCCTCGTAGGCGGCGTGCCGGACCACCGGCAGGGCCGCCTGGTCGGTGAGCTCCCGGATGTCCGGATGGGCGGCCAGCACCTCGTGCCCGAGGTCGGCGATATAGGGGCCGGGGTAGCCGCCTTCCGGCGTCGGCCGGCCGTGGATGGCCGCCAGCACGGATTCGGCAAACTTGTTCATCTGCTTGCCGGCGTCGTTGATGTAGTACTCGGCTGTGACGTCCGCGCCGCTGGCCCGCAGCACCCGGGCGATCGCGTCGCCGAGGGCGGCCCAGCGGGTGTGGCCGATGTGCAGCGGGCCGGTGGGGTTGGCGGAGACGAATTCCATGTTGACCACGTGCCCGGCCAGGGCGTCGTTGGTGCCGTAAGCCGGCCCGGCCTCGACGATGCTGCGGGCCAGCGACCCGGCGGCCGCGGCATCCACGGTGATGTTCAGGAACCCGGGCCCGGCGATCTCCACCTTGGCCACCCCGGTGATCTTCTCCAGCCGGGCGCTGAGGATTTCGGCGAACTGTCGCGGGTTCATCCCGGCCTTCTTGCCCAGCTGCATCGCTACATTGGTGGCCCAGTCCCCGTGCTCCCGACTCTTCGGACGTTCCACCCGAACCTCGCCGGGCATCTCGACGGCGAATTCGCCGGCGTCGACGGCGTCCTGAAGGCAGGCGGTAATGGCAGCGGAGAGTTCTTCTGGAGTCACCCATTAAGCATAAATGCCCGTACCAACTCCGAATTCCGCCGCGGGAGGGGCCGGTAAGTACGTGATCGCCGCGGCAGGGGTTTCGGGACCGGGCCGGGGCCCGGACGGCCCGCACGGACATATTCCGTGGCTGTTGAGCGCGCCGTTTTCGTGTCGCGGCCCCTGACCTGATAAGCTCTATGAGTCCTGAAGATCAGTGCACGACTTCCCCCGGGAAGCATGGTGGACCGGTCGGAGCCACGCCCTCGTAGCTCAGGGGATAGAGCGTCTGCCTCCGGAGCAGAAGGCCGTAGGTTCGAATCCTATCGAGGGCACGCGAGGATACAGAAGGTCCGGGGCCGCAAGGCCCCGGACCTTCTGCCTATTCCGGCATTTCCCGTCCTTCGGCTCAGGCCGGCTGCAGCGACTTCCCGCGCAGCGATCCGCGGAAGGTGCGCCGGTAGGCCGCCGGGCTGACTCCCAGCGCCTTGGTGAAATGGTGCCGCAGCAGCACTGCCTGGCCGAAGCCGCACACCCGGGCGATTTCCTCGATCCCCAGGTCGGTCTCCTCCAACAGTTCCTGGGCCCGCAGCACCCGCTGCGAGTTCAGCCACGCGGCCGGTGTCGCCCCGGTTTCGGCCCGGAACCGGCGGGCGAATGTCCGCTCGGACATGTGCACACGCGACGCCAGTTCCGCGACGCTGACCTCCTGGCCGAGGTTTTCGCCGAGCCAGACCAGCAGGTCCTTGAGCGTGTTGCAGCCGGCCAGGGACATCGGCCTGTCGATGTACTGCGCCTGGCCGCCGTCGCGGTGCGGGGGCACCACCATGTCCCGCGCGATCGCCGTGGCCACGGACGCCCCCAGTTCGGTACGGACCAGATGCAGGCACGCATCGATCCCCGCGGCGGTGCCGGCACTGGTGATGATCCGCCCGTCCTGGACATACAGGACGTTCTCGTCCACCTCGATCAGCGGGTATTCCCCCGCCAACCGCCGGGCGTACTGCCAGTGGGTGGTGGCACGCAGGCCGTCCAGCAGGCCCGCCTCGGCCAGCACAAACGCGCCCGAACATACGGACAGTATCCAGGCGCCCCGGGCATGGGCCCGGCGCAGGGCCTGCTTGACGCTCTCCGGGGCCGGGACGGAGTCCCCGTAGGGGGCCACCACCACCAGGTCCGCATCCTCGGTGGCGTCGAGGCCGCGCGCAACGTTGATGGTGAAGCCCGTCTTGGTCCCGATGACGCCGGGCTCAGGGGTACAGACGGTGAAATCGAAGGCGGGAACCCCGGTTCCGCGGTTCGAACGGTCGATGCCGAAGACCTCGCACACCACGCCGAACTCGAAGGGGGACGTCCCGGGAAGTACTATGGCCGCTACCTTTTTCAGCACGTTTCCATTATGGCAGTTTTTTGCTGTTAAGGGTCTTTTCCGCCACTCTTTTTTTGCCTCGCGCGGGCGCACGATGGCGGTATGGAACTTCTTCTGGCACTGGTACTCATCACCATCGTGGTCGCCCGCACCATCAGGGCCATCCGCCGGGACGGTCTGGGCCATGCCCCCGCCGAGCGCTCGCAGGCAGACTGGATCGCCGATTCGCTGCCGAGCAGGGCCTACGCGGACCTGGCCCGGTTCCACTGAGCATTCATCCACCCCGAAACCACTTCGATCAGCAGCGCACAGGAGCCCGGTGCCGCCAGGCGGGACCGGGCTCCTGTGCTACCGCAGCCGGCCTGGATACCGGGGCACTGTCCCTGCCTCCTGCCCGAGGGCCTTCGCCTCCAGCAGTTCGAATTCCCCCGGCTGATGGTTCCGGCCTCGCGCAGGGCGTTGGCTTGGCAATTTCGTCCACCCCGCTGCGGACGTTCCGCCATCCCGCCGGCTACCGGCGGTGCGCGAACAGGTCCCGCAGCAAGGCCACCTCGGCCAGGTGGTGGATCAGTTCGCGGTTGATGTGCAGCACCAGGGCCGCCATCGGGCGCTCCGCGAAGGGTCCCTCGGCGGCACCGCAGGCCCGGCCCAATCCCTCCGCCCGCAGCGAGCGGACTCCCTGGACCCAGCGGCCGTAATACTCGTCCAGCACCGCCAGCGCGCCGCCGGCGGCGCCGGGGTAGTCGAATTCCTGATAACTGACCGGGGGGCCGCCGAAATACGCGGCGTTGCGGACCCCGAGGACGCCGACCAGGATGTGCCCCAGCCGCCAGGCAATGGTGGTCACCGGCGCCGGGGAGGGTTCCGGCAAGGCGAAGTCGATGGTGAACATACCGGAGCCGGCGGCGATCGGCGCATGGCTGGTACCGCGGTGCCGCACGTTCCAGCACCCTTCGGCCGGCTCCCAGAAGTATTCCTCGTCGGTCAGCCCGTCCAGCCGCGGCCGCGCCTGACGATCCCAGTGCCACACCAGCTGGTCCAACAGTTCCGCCTGGACGTCGAACGCCATCCCTGCCCCTTTCCCGGCTTTCCCCGCCCTTCCCCGGCACGGCCGGTGCCGGCCGCGGCTACACCCATGATGGCCGCCGCGGATCTGTTTGCCCAGCAGCCTGCCGGCGACGCGGCCCGGCAGAACCCGGGGACGCGGAAGGGGCCGCACGCTGCCAGCGTGCGGCCCCTTCCGGAGCAGCCGACACGGACCAGGAGGCCGGCCGGGAACTCCCGGTGCAGGTTACTGGAGCATCGTGCGGTCGTCGACCGCGGCGCCCTTGATCTTTTCGAACTCGTGCAACAGGTCCGGCACCGTCATCCGGCCCTTCTGCTCCCGGTCCAGATCCAGGATGATCCGCCCCTCGTGCATCATGATCAGCCGGGTGCCCAGCTGCAGCGCCTGTTCCATGTTGTGCGTGACCATCAGGGTGGTCAAATGGTGGCGGCTGACCACCTCGGCGGTCAGCCGGCTGACCAGCGCCGCGCGCTGCGGGTCCAGCGCGGCCGTGTGCTCGTCCAGCAGCAGGATGCTGGGGCTGCTGAACGTGGCCATGAGCAGGGACAGCGCCTGGCGCTGGCCGCCGGAGAGCAGGCCCACCTTGGCCTTGAGCCGGTTCTCCAGTCCCAGTTCCAGCGACTTGAGCTCTTCGCGGAAGAATTCGCGCTTCTTCCGGGTCACGCCCGGGGCCAGGCCGCGGCGCTTGCCGCGTTCGTAGGCGATGGCCAGGTTCTGCTCGATGGTCATCTCCGGCGACGTACCCGCCATCGGGTCCTGGAAAACCCTCCCGACGAACTTGGCCCGCTGGAACTCGGCCAGCCGGGTCACGTCCTTGCCGTCGATGGCCACCGTGCCCGAGTCCGGGCGCAGCTTCCCCGAGGCGATGTTCAGGATGGTGGACTTGCCGGCGCCGTTGCTGCCGATGACGGTGACGAATTCGCCGGCGTCCAGGGACAGGTTAATCTCCTGCAGCGCCACGCGCTCGTTGACCGTGCCCGCAAAGAAGGTCTTGTGCACATTCTTGATTTCCAGCATGGTCAAACCTTCGCCCCCGCCGATTCGGTTGCTCCCGTCAGGGATTTCTTCATGTTCGCAAGCCCCTGGACTTTCCGGAAGACCTTCAGCTGCGGCAGCACCAGCGCGATGACCACCAGCACGGCCGAGATCAGCTTCATGTCGTTCGGGTTCAGGCCCGCCTGCAGCGCCAACTGGATGACCACCCGGTACAGCACCGAGCCGAGCACCACTGCCAGCGTGGCCACGAAGATGACCCGCGACCCGAAGATGGCCTGCCCGATGATCACCGAGGCCAGCCCGGCCAGGATCAGGCCGATGCCCATGCCGATGTCGGCAAAGCCCTGGTACTGGGCGATCATCGCCCCGCACAGCGCCACCAGGCCGTTGGACAGCGCCAGCCCCAGGATCTTGGTCCGGTCCGTGCTCACGCCGAAGCTGCGGATCATCTGCTCGTTGTCGCCGGTGGCCTGCAGGGACAGGCCCAGGTCCGTGTGCAGGAACCAGTCGATGACCAGCTTGATGGCCAGGGCAATGATGGCGAAGACCAGGATGCCGACGGCGGACCCCAGGAACCCGGCGTCGCGCAGCGGCGTCAGCAGGGTGTCCTGCCGCAGCAGCGGCAGGTTCGCCTTGCCCATAATGCGCAGGTTGATCGAGTAGAGCGCGATCATGGTCAGGATGCCGGCCAGCAGCCCGTTGATCTTGCCCTTGGTGTGCAGGATGCCGGTCACCCACCCCGCAGCCAGCCCGGCGGCGAACGCCGCGAGGGTGGCCAGCAGCGGCGGGACGCCGTTGATGATGCTGATGGCGGCGACGGCGGCACCGGTGGTGAAGCTGCCGTCCACCGTCAGGTCGGGGAAATTCAGGATTCGGAAAGTGAGGTACACCCCGAGGGCCATGACCGCGTAGATCAGACCCAGTTCAACCGCAACAATCATGCGTGTGGTTCCTTAGTTGTCGAACAGTTCGGTACTACTGGACGACGTTGTCCGCGGACTTGAGCACCTCGGCCGGAATTTCAACGCCCATCCGCTTGGCCGCAGCCTCGTTGACCACCAGCTCAAGGTCGGAGGCCTTCTCGATCGGCATTTCGGCCGGCTTGGCCCCGTCCTTGAGGATCTTCACGGCCATCTCGCCGGTCTGGTATCCCAGCTTCTCGTAGTTGATGCCCTCGGTGGCCAGCGCGCCCTGCTTGACGCTGTCGCCCTCGGAGGCGATCACCGGAACCTTCTTGGACTCGGCGACCTGGATCAGGGAGCCGAGCGCGGACACCACATTGTTGTCGGTGGGCACGTAGAAGGCGTCGACATCGAGGGACTGGGCAGCCTGCTGCACTTCGCCGGAGTTGCTGATGGTTGCTTCCTTGACCTCAAGGCCCAGCTTCTTTGCGGTTTCCTTGGCCAGGTCCACCTGCACCTGCGAGTTGACCTCGCCGGAGGAGTAGACAATGCCGACGGTCTTGGCATCCGGCACGATCTTCTTCAGCAGTTCCAACTGCTTGTCCACGGGATTCAGGTCCGTGGTGCCGGTGATGTTCCCGCCGGGCTTTTCCAGGCTGTCCACCAGGTCCGCCTTGACCGGGTCGGTCACGGCGGTGATCAGCACCGGAATGTTGGTAATGGCCTGGGCGGCGGCCTGCGCGGTCGGCGTGGCGATGGCCAGGACCAGGTCCTTCTGGTCCGTATTGAACTTGCCGGCGATATTGGTGGCGGTGCCCTGGTCGCCCTGGGCATTCTGCTCGTCGTAGTTGACGTTCCTGCCCTCGGTGTACCCGTTGTCCGCCAGCGCCTTCTTGAAGCCTTCGCGGGCGGCGTCCAGGGACGGGTGGGAGACGATCTGGGTGATGCCAATGTCGACAGTGTCCGCCCCGGCGGCGGCACCGGTCTGGCCGGACGAACCGCTGTCGCTGCCGCAGGCGGTGGCCAGCAGCGCGGTGCCCAGCAGGCCGGCACCCAGGGTGGCCATTCTCGAACGCTTCATGCAAATTCCTTTCCACGGCATCGGGTACTTGGACGCCGGGGCCATCCGGCAGCATTCCGCCGGGTGGCCGGCGCCGCAGCATCATCGCCTGCAGGCGCCAGGGCCCTCCCCTGCCCAACGTTTCCACCGATACTATCTGTGAGACAGTTCACAATGTCCAATCGCTAACCGATTGTCAGGACAACCCTAGACGAAAACCCCGCTTCGGCTGGACATGCCAGAGCAAAACGTCCCCGGCGCCACCAATCCGTCCAGCGTGCGGCTTAGCCGCCGGCCGCCCCGATTTGGGCCCGACCGATAAAATAGTGGCAATCATGCCTCTGACAATTTCCTATCCCGCAACCCTTCCGGTTTCCGAACGGCGGGACGACATCATGGCCGCCATTGCGGCCAACCAGGTTACCGTCATCGCCGGCGAAACAGGGTCCGGCAAAACCACCCAGATTCCCAAGATGTGCCTGGAACTGGGGCTGGGCGAGAAGGGGCTGATCGGCCACACGCAGCCCCGGCGGCTGGCGGCCCGCACGGTGGCCGAACGCATCGCCGAGGAACTGGATGTCCAGCTCGGCGAGGAGGTCGGCTTCCAGGTCAGGTTCACCGGCGAGGTGGGCAAAACCACCCGGATCAAGCTGATGACCGACGGCATCCTGCTGGCCGAGATCCAGCACGACAAGCTGCTGAAGAAATACAGCACCATCATCATCGACGAGGCGCACGAGCGCAGCCTGAACATCGACTTCATCCTGGGCTACCTCAAGCGCATCCTGCCCAAGCGGCCGGACCTGAAGGTGATCATCACCTCCGCCACCATCGACCCGGAGCGCTTCGCCCGGCACTTCGGCACCGGGACGGAGCCGGCGCCGGTGATCGAGGTCTCCGGACGTACCTACCCGGTGGAGATCCGCTACCGGCCGCTGAACCTGCCCGCCGGGGAAATCGACCCGGATGACGATTCGGCCGAGCTCGAAGAGGACCGGGACCCGCTGGATGCCGTCTGCGACGCGGTGGACGAACTGTCCAGGGAGGCCCCGGGCGACATCCTGATCTTCTTTTCCGGCGAGCGCGAGATCCGCGACGCCGCCGAGGCGCTGCGTCCCCGGCTGCAGGCCAACCGCCGGCTGGCGGGTGCCGAAATCCTGCCCCTGTTCGCCCGGCTCTCGCTGGCCGAGCAGCACCGTGTCTTCACGCCCGGCGGCAGGCGCCGGATCGTGCTGGCCACCAACGTGGCCGAAACCTCCCTGACCGTCCCGGGCATCAAGTACGTCATCGACACCGGCACCGCCAGGATCTCGCGCTACTCGCACCGCACCAAGGTCCAGCGGCTGCCGATCGAGCGGATTTCGCAGGCCTCGGCCAACCAGCGTTCGGGCCGCTGCGGCCGCGTCAGCGACGGCATCGCCATCCGGCTGTACTCCGAAGAGGACTTCGCCTCCCGGCGTGAATTCACCGACCCGGAGATCCTGCGCACCAACCTGGCCGCAGTCATCCTGCAGATGACCGCCATGGGTGTGGCCCGCAGCGCCAAGGACATCGAATCCTTCCCCTTCGTCGAACCGCCCGAAACCCGGGCGATCAACGACGGCGTGAATCTGCTGCGCGAACTCGGCGCCCTGGCTGCACCTGCCGGGCGCGGCGCCGGCTCCGACGACGCGCACGCACGGGGCGGCCTGACCGCCGTCGGCCGCCAGCTGGCGCAGCTGCCGGTGGATCCGCGGCTGGGCCGGATGATCGTGGAGGCGGGCAAGCGCGGGTGCGTGCGCGAGGTGATGGTCCTCGCCGCCGCCCTGACCATCCAGGATCCGCGCGAGCGTCCAACAGACAAACAGCAGCAGGCCGCCGAAAAGCATAAGCGCTTCGTGGACGAGAATTCGGACTTCACCGGGATCCTCAACCTCTGGCGGTACGTGCAGGAGAAGCAGAAGGAGCTTTCCTCCAGCGCCTTCCGCCGGCTCTGCCGCGATGAGTTCATCAACTATCTGCGCATCCGCGAGTGGCAGGACCTCTTTGCCCAGCTGCGCCAGCTCGCCAAGCCGCTGGGCATCACGCTCAGTCCGGGCAGCGAGGTGGACCCGGCAGGCAAGCACGATGACATCCACAAGTCGCTGCTGGCGGGACTGCTGAGCCACATCGGCCTCTACGACGAACGCAAACGCGAATATGCGGGCGCCCGCGGCACGCGTTTTGCCATCTTCCCCGGCTCGGCACTGTTCAGGAAGTCCCCGGACTGGGTAATGGCCGCCGAGCTGGTGGAGACCTCCCGGCTCTGGGCCCGGGTGGCGGCCCGCTTCGATCCGCTTTGGGCCGAGGAAATCGCCCCGCAGCTGCTCAAGCGCAGCTATTCGGAGCCGCACTGGTCCCGGCGGATGGGCTCGGTGATGGCCTACGAAAAGGTCACCCTGTACGGAGTCCCGATCGTGCCGCAGCGCCGGATCCAGTACGGGCGGATCGACCGCGAACTCAGCCGCGAGCTGTTCATCCGGCATGCCCTGGTGGAGGGTGACTGGAAGACGCACCACAAGTTCTTCCACCGCAACCGGCAGCTGCTGGCCGAGGTCGAGGAACTGGAAACCCGCACCCGGCGGCGCGGCCTGCGCGTGGATGACGAGACCCTCTTCGAGTTCTACGACCAGCGCATCGGCCCCGACGTGGTCTCCGAACGGCACTTCGACAAATGGTGGAAGGGCGCCCGGCAGGAGAATCCTTCACTGCTGGACTTCGACCCGGACGCCCTGCTCACCGAGGAAGCCGGGGACCTGGACGAGTCGGCGTTCCCGAAGGCCTGGCACCAGGATTCCTTCGAGCTGCCGCTGAGCTACGAGTTTTCCCCCACCGCTCCGGGCGCACTGCCGAATGCCTCGGACGGGGTCACCGTCAAGATCCCGGTGCTGTTCCTGAACCAGCTGGAACCGGCCCCGTTCCGCTGGCAGATCCCGGGCCTGCGCGCCGAGCTGATCACCGCCCTGATCAAGTCCCTGCCCAAGCAGGTCCGCAAGAACTTCGTACCGGCCCCGGACGTGGCCCGCTCCGCGGCGGCAGCCTTGGCCGAGGACTTCGATCCTGGCACGGACGAACTGGAGCCTTCGCTGGAACTGGTCCTGCGGCGCATGAAGGGGCACATCATCCCACCAGGATCCTGGAACTGGGATGCGGTGCCGCCGCACCTGCGCATGACCTACCAGGTGGTGGACGCCAAGGGAAGGGTCCTGGGCGAAGGCAAGGACCTGTCCCGGCTGCAGGAGGAACTGGCTCCGGCCACGCGCCGGGCCATCGCCGAATCCCTGGGCGCCACGCCGGAGACCGTCAAACCAGCGCCGAAATCCGGGCCCCGCGGTGTGCGTGCCGCCGAACGGGCCGCGGGCGTGGGGACCAAGACGCGGTTGTCTGCGGCGACCGGGGAGCGTGCCGAGGTCATGGTGCTGGCCAACGGCGACGTGCTGGCCGAACGGTCGGGACTGAAGGGCTTCGCCCCGTCGGTGCTGCCGCGGCAGGTCTCACGCCTGGTCGCCGGGCACACGGTCAGCGGCTACCCGGCGTTCGTCGACGAAGGCGGGACCGTCGGGCTGCGGATCTACCAGACCCGGGCGGAGCAGGAGTCGGCGATGCGCTCGGGCGTCATCCGGCTGCTGGCCCTGAAGGTCCCCTCCCCCCAGCGCTATGTGCTCGAGCACCTGAACAACACCGAGAAGCTGACCTTCAGCCAAAATCCGCACGGCTCGGTCAGTTCGCTGATCGACGACTGCACCCTGGCCGCGATCGACAAGCTGGTCCCGGCACAGCTGCCCTTCACCGCCACGGAGTTCAGCGACCTGTACGAGACGGTGCGGGCCGAACTGATCGACACGGTCTTCGCCGTCACCGCAACGGTGGAAAAGATCCTTTCGAGCACACGCCGGATCCAGAAGGCACTGAAGTCCAGCACCAGCCTGGCCCTGATCAGCGCGCTGAACGACATCAAGGCCCAGCTGGAGCATCTGGTCTACCCGGGGTTCGTGGCCCGGACCGGCTATGCGCAGCTGAGCCAGCTGCCCCGCTACCTGGCCGCGATCGAGCGCCGGCTGGAGAAGCTGCCCACCAACGTGGCCCGCGACGCAGCGCAGATGGCCGTCGTCCAGCGGCTCGAGGATGAGTACGACGACGCCGTGGCGGCCTTGCTGCCCGGCTCGCGTCCCGGCCCGGGCCTGCAGCGGGTGCGCTGGATGCTCGAGGAACTGCGCGTCAGCTTCTTCGCGCAGGAACTGGGCACCGCCTATTCGGTCTCGGAAAAACGCGTCCGCTCCGCCCTGCACGAGGCCCTCGCCGCCTAAAGCCCGTTCAGCGGCTCCCCCACCCCTCGCACGCCCGGGGCAGGGACCCCTGCCGCTTCACGTAGGGCACGAATCGGGCAGGGTCAGGTGCCTGCGCGCGCAAGAGAGCCGCCAGGGGTCCCGAGGCTGAGCTTGCGAAGCCTGGGGCAGGCGGCGAACGCTACGCGTCGGGGACGAATTCCCCATGCCCGGCGTCGCGCAGGGCGGCCCGGATCTTCTCCGCGCTGGCATCCATGACGGCCGGGTCCGGGTTGCGCTGTGCCCGCTTGAAGTCGTACTCGGCCTCGGAATTGGACGGCCAGACGTGCAGGTGCAGGTGGTTGATCTCGAACCCGGCGATGATCAGGCCGGCGCGCGCGGCGCCGAACGCCTCCACCTGGGCCCTGCCGATGACCTGGGCCACACCCGTCAGCCTGGCCATCAGGTCCGCCGGCGCGTCCGTCCAGCGGTCCACCTCCTGCCGGGGCACCACCAGGGTGTGGCCGTCGGCCAGCGGACCGATGCTCAGGAAGGCCACTACGTCTGGATCCTTCCAGACAAAGCGGCCGGGGATTTCTCCCTCGATGATCTTGGTGAACAGCGTGCTCATGCGTTCCTTTCCCGGGATTCCGTGCTGTCCGGCAGGTTGTTGGTTCCTTCTGCTTCTTCCCGGGCTGCCGCCGGATTCCTGGCCGGATTCAGCGACTCGACATCCAGCACAAAGCGGTATTTCACGTCCCCGGCCACCATCCGGTCCCAAGCCTCGTTGAGCCGGTCCGCCGCCACCAGCTCCACTTCGGCGCTGATGCCGTGGGCGGCGCAGAAGTCCAGCAGTTCCTGGGTCTCGGCAATGCCGCCGATCATCGAACCGCCGTAGGCAATCCGGCGGCCCACCAGCATGCCCAGCGGAACCGGCGGCATGCCCCCCGGCGGCAGGCTCACCTGGATCAAGGCGCCGTCGCGCCGGATGGTCCTCAGGTAAGGTCCGAGGTCGTGCCTGGCCGAAACCGTGTCGATGATCAGGTCGATGCTCCGCCGGGCCGCGGCCATGGCCTCGGCATCGGTGGAAAGCACGACGCGGTCCGCGCCCAGCCGCTGCGCCGCCTCGACCTTGTCCGGAGAAGTCGTGAAGACGGTCACGACGGCGCCCAGGGCCTTGGCGATCTTGACGGCCAGGTGGCCCAGCCCGCCCAGGCCCACGACACCGACCGCGTCCGAGGCCTCCACCCCGAAATACTGCATCGGGGAAAAGACGGTGATTCCCGCGCACAGCAGCGGTGCCGCCTCGGCCGGATCCAGGCTCTCCGGCATCCGGAGCACGTACTTCTCGTCCACCACGATGGCGGTGGCGTACCCGCCCTGGGTAATCTCGCCGCCATGGCGCTGGTCCACCGCGCCATAGGTGGCAACGGCGCCGTTCTCACAGTACTGTTCCAGCCCTTCGTTGCAGCTGTCGCAGTTCCGGCAGGAGTCGACCAGGCAGCCCACTCCGACCAGGTCCCCCACGGAGAACATGCTCACGTCCTCGCCGGTACGCGTGACCCGGCCGACGATCTCATGTCCGGGCACCAGGGGGTAGCGCTGGTCGCGCCACTCGCCGCGGATGGTGTGCACATCCGAATGGCACAGGCCGCAGAAGGCGATGCTGATCTCGACGTCGTGCGGCCCCGGTTCGCGCCGTTCGATCTCGAGCGGGACCAGGCCGGAGGTGGCCGAAGTGGCGCCGTAGGCCCGCACCCTGGTTCCGGTCGCGGCCCGGGCCGCCGGTGCCTGCCGCGGCTGCTGCGGGTTGAATTTCGTGCCCAAGGGCGGCGGAACGGGGCGGCCGAGAGTCATGCTCCGACGCTACCCGCTCCACCGCGGCCATGCCACAGGCCGCGGCCGGATCCGTCTCCGCCGGGGTGTTTTCCGACCGCCACCGGCAGGTCGGCCTGGTTGGACCACTGGGACCAGGACCCCGGGTACAGGGCCGCCTCGATGCCGGCGTGGGCCAGGGCCGCGACCTCGTGCGCTGCGGTGATGCCGGAGCCGCAGTACACGGCCACCTTTTTCCCTGCCGCCCCGGCGCCAAGCTGCCGGAACCGCTCGGCCAGCTCGTCCGCGGCCAGGAACCGGCCATCCGCCGGCAGGTTCGCGCCGGCGGGCGCACTGACGGCGCCGGGGATGTGCCCGGCCTTCGGGTCCACGGGCTCGGTCTCGCCCCGGTAGCGCTCCGCGGCCCGGGCATCGAGCAGCAGGCCGGACCGGGCAAAGTCCGCCACCTCGGCCAGCTCCAGAACAGGCATGTGCCCGGGTGCCAGCCGGACGGTGCCGCGCGCAGGGTGTTCATCCCCGGCCTGCAGCGGCAGCCCGGCGGCCTGCCAGGCCGCCAGGCCGCCGTCGAGCAGGTAGCAGCGGTCAAACCCGCCGTCGCGCAACAGCCACCAGAGCCGGGCCGCGGACATGCCGCCGGCCGCATCGTAGGCGACCACCACGTCGTCGTCGGCGACTCCCCAGGTGCGGGCCGCTTCCTCGAAGGCGGCCGGGTCCGGCAGCGGGTGGCGGCCGAGCACGGCGGACCCGGGAGCGGCCAACTGGTTTTCCAGATCCACGTAGACGGCACCGGGAAGGTGGCCGGCCAGGTAATGTTCGCGCCCGTGCGGATCTCCCAGTGCCCAGCGCACGTCCAGCAGGACCGTCCGGGCTCCTGTGTCCAGCCGCTGCTGCAGGGCCTGTACATCCATGAGTACCTGGCTGCCCGCGCCGCCGGCTGCCTGGTCCGTGTCCGGGCCCATTTACAGGTCCACGCTCTGGCGCGGGTCCAAATGTTCGTAACTGGTGCCGTACCGCGCACCGAAGGAGGCCACGTGCTTTTCCACCAGCCCCCGGCCGGTCCCGTTCAGCAGCCCGTCGTGGATCGGGAAGGCGCGCCTGGCCCGCATCGCAGTGACGAAGTCGATGACCTCGGAGACCTTGTTCCAGGGTGCATGGATCGGTACCAGCACGGCCGAAGCGGTCAGCCCGTCCGGGACGATGAAGGAGTCGCCCGGATGGTACACGGTCTCGTTGACCAGGTACCCGATGTTGGCCACCACCGGGATGAGCGGGTGGATCAGCGCGTGCTGGCCGCCGTAGGTCCGGATCCTGAAGCCCGGCACTTCGAAGCCGGAGCCCGGTTCGACGGCGTGGATGCGTCCTTCGGCGATGCCGGAGCCGGTGCCACCGGCCGAGGCTCCCGCGGCCAGCCCGGCGGTGAGCGAACGCAGCTGCTCCGCGACCCCGGCAGGGGCGTAAACCTGCAGGGTGCTGCTGGCGGCGACAATGCCGGGCAGCCGGTCCAGGTCCACGTGGTCCGCATGTTCGTGGGTGACCAGCACCGTGCCGGCCCCCTGCAGCGCCTCCTCCACCTCGGACAACGACCCCGGGTCGATGACCAGCACCTGGCCGTCATTCTCCAACCGCACGCAGGCGTGCGTGTACTTTGTCAGCAGCATGGGACCAGCCTACGCGCCTGCCCATCGGCTTCGGGGCATCCCCGGCTGGTAGTCTGGAAGGCATGTCCGTCCCGTCCGCACAGTCCCGGAGCCCCCGCCGCGGCTCCGAACAGCGGATGACCCGCCAGCGGCTGGCCGTGGGCAATGCCTTGGACAGCCTGGACGATTTCGTCAGCACGCAGGAGCTCTACCGGCTGCTGCACGAGCGCGGGGACTCGGTATCGCTGGCCACCACCTACCGCATCCTGCAGTCCATGGCCGAGGACGGGCAGGTGGACGTGCTGCGCAGCGGCGACGGCGAGGCCGTCTACCGGCGCTGCGCCGTTGAACACCACCACCACCACCTGCTCTGCCGCAGCTGCGGCAAGACCGTGGAGATCGAGGCGCCGGCGGTGGAACGCTGGGCCGCCCGCGTCGCCGAGGAACACGGTTTCACCGAGGTGGCCCACACGGTGGAAATGTTCGGGCTCTGCCCCGACTGCAGCATCAAGGATTTGGGCGCCCCACTCCGGCGGTGACCTTGACCGCCGGCATCTGGCGGCCGGCGGTCTTCCGCTCCAGGCCGCGCCTGTGCCGCTGCCAGCCGAGGAACCGGCAGGACAGGTAGATCAGGAATGAAATCGTGGTCACGTACGGGCTGATCGGAATCCTCCCGCCCAGGGCCAGCAGGATGCCGCCCGCTACCGAGGTCACGGCGAAGACCACGCTCAGCAGCACCACCAGGCGCGGGGACGAGGCCACCCGGAGCGCGGCGGCGGCGGGTGTGATCACCAGCGCCAGCACCAGCAACGCGCCGACCACCTGGATGGACAGCGCCACGGTCAGGCCCAGCAGGAACATGAAACCGATCCCGAGCCGGGCGACCGGCACCCCCCGGGCCTCGGCCAGCTCCGGATCCACGCTGGCGAAGGTGAGCGGGCGCCAGATGGCCAGCAGCGCCAGGATGACGAAGACCGAGCAGCCGGTCAGCAGGCCCAGCTGGACCGTGTCCACCGAGACGATCTGGCCCGTAAGCAAGCCGAATTTGTTGGCGCTGCGGCCTTGGTAAAGGGACAGGAACAGGATGCCCAGGCCCAGCCCGAAGGGCATCACCACGCCAATGATGGAGTTCCGGTCCCGGGCGCGCGTCCCCAGGACGCCGATAATCAGGGCAGCCACCACGGACCCGGCCAGCGAGCCGAAAACCACATTGGCCCCGATCAGCAGGGCGAAGGCCGCCCCGGCGAAGGACAGTTCGGCAATGCCGTGGACCGCGAAGGCGAGGTCCCGCATCATCACGAACACCCCGACCATCCCGCCGACCAGCCCCAGGACGGCTCCGGCGATCAGCGAATTGCGCACCAGCGGCAGCAGCTGGTCATAGTCCTGGAAATTGAACACTGCGTTGACAAAGTCGTTGAAATCCATGCCTAGAAGTCCTCGCCCTGCTCCGCGTGGTGGTGCGTCGTGGCATCCGGCAGCCCCACCACCACAATCCGCCCCTCAGTATGGATGACTTCCACGTGGCTGTTGTACATGTCCGAGAGCACCTCGGTGGTCATCACTTCCTCCGGTGTACCCACACGGAACTGTCCGCCGGCCAGGTAGAGCACGCGGTCCACATAGTCGATGATCGGGTTGATTTCATGCGTCACGAAGACCACGGCGCTGCCCTTGACATGGCACTGTTGGTTGATCAGCGAGCTGATGGCCTGCTGGTGATGCAGGTCCAGGGACAGCAGCGGCTCGTCGCAGAGCAGCACCTTGGGGTCCCCGGCCAGCGCCTGGGCGGCGCGCAGGCGCTGCTGTTCGCCGCCGGAGAGCAGGCCGACCGGCGCATCCGCATAAGAGGAGGCGCCGACCTGCTCGAGCAGCTCGTCCACCCTGCGGCGGAACCGGCGCGACCCCAGCCGCACCCCCCAGCGGTGGCCGTCCAGGCCCAACCCCACCAGGTCCCGGGCGCGCAGCGGCGTTCCGGGGGCGAAGGATTTCTGCTGCGGAATGTAGCCGATGTCCCTGCTGCCGCGGGCCACCGGCCTGCCATTAATCTGGGCAGTACCGTGGGTCAGCGGCTGCAGCCCGAGCAGTACCCGCATCAGGCTCGTCTTGCCGGAGCCGTTGGGCCCCAGCACGGCAAAGAACTCCCCCGGATTGATTTGCAGGTCCAGGCCGTGCCACAGCACGCGGTGGCCGAAGGACAGCGAAGCGTCCTTCAGGCTTGCGGCCGGTGTGATCACTTGGCGTTTCCGGCGGCCGCAGCGATGTTTTCCAGGTTGGTCTTCATCCAGTCCAGGTAATGCATGCCTTCGGGCAGCGTCTCGGAGAAATTGACGACGGGGGTGCCCGCCTTTTCCGCGGCACTGCGGACCTGCCGGGTCTGGGCGCCTTCGGTCTGCTCATTGTAGGCCAGGAACCGTACCGCCTTGGAGGCGGCCAGGTCCTCGGTCTGCTTCAGTGCCGTCGGGGCGGCGTCGCTGCCCTCTTCGGCCGCCTCCAAGAAGTCCTCCGGCGTGAGGTTCTTCAGGCCCAGCGCCTCGAACAGATGGAGCGGCACCGGATCCGTGGCGACCACCGCCTCGCCGGAAACTTCCTTGGCCAGCGCCGCGCGGTCCGCCTCGAGGCCGGCCAGCCCGGCGTGGAAGGCTGCCGCATTCTGCTTGAAGCTGCCGGCGTGGTCCGGGTTCAGGGGCTGCAGTTTCGCCGCGACCGCGTCCGCGACCTTGCCGACGGTGGCCAGGTCGTACCAGACATGCTCGTTGAAGGCGCCATGGGCATGGTCCGCACCATGGTCTTCGCCGTGGGCCTGCCCGGAGGCCTCCGCGCCGCCGGTTTCCGCACTGCCGGCGGACGCGGGACCAAACAGGTCCGCGGCGGTAATGATGGCATCGTGGTCCTTGCCCGTGTCCTCGGCCAGGGCGTGCAGGAACGGGTCGTAGCCTCCACCGTTTTCAATCACCAGGTCCGCCTCGCCGACTGCGAGCTTGTCCCGTGCCGTCGCCTCGTAGGAGTGCGGATCCTGGGCAGGCGAGTCGATCAGGGACGTGACCTGGACCGCGTCCCCGCCGATGACCTCGGCAATGTCCCCGTACACGTTGGTGGAGGCAACGATGCGGACCCTGTCCGCTTCGCCGGAGCCAGGCACGGCATCGGTGCCGGCCGGCCCGCAGCCGGCCAGGGCCAGGGACAGCGCGGCGATGCCGGCAAGGCCGGAAAGCCCGGGAAGCAGGGACGGGAGGCGGGAGCGCCGCATGGAACCTCAATCCAGTCTAATGAGAATAAGTAACGATAATCCTTGACCAGTCTAGGACAATTGCGAACCGTTCGCATTTCGCGGGGCGGCATGGCATACGACAGGCCCGGGACTGCAGTCCCGGGCCTGTCGTATCGGGGGCGGGAGCAGGCGCGAAGGGCCCGCTGCGGCGGCAAAGCCGCCGGCGCCTATTCGCCGCGGCGGCGCTCGCCCTGGACCTGGGTGGCGTCGCGGATTTCACCCACGAGCACCTCCAGCACATCCTCCAGGAACAGCACACCCAAGGTCCGCCCCTCGGGGCTGATCACGCGGGCCAGATGCGATCCAGTGCGCTGCATGACGGCCAGCGCATCCTCGATCTCGTCATCCGGCCCCAGGTTGGCCAGGGTGCGGACCTTGCCCACCGATATCGGGCGCCTGAAGCCCTCCTCCGGAATGGTCATGACGTCCTTCAGGTGCAGGTAGCCGGTAAGGTTCGCGCCGTCGTCGGCCACCGGAAAGCGCGAGAAGCCGGTGCGGCGCACCAACCGCTCGAATTCCTCCGGGGTGGCGTCCACGTCAATGGTCACCAACTCCTCGAGGGGGACCATCACCCTGCGCGCGGTCTGGCCGGAGAACTCCAGTGAACTGGAAATCAGGCCCGACTCGTCGTCCACCAGGCCGTGCCGGGTGGACTCCTGCACGATGGACTGGACTTCCTCCAGGGTAAAGGTGGAGGTCACCTCGTCCTTGGGTTCGACGCCCATCAGGCGCAGGACGTGGTTCGCGGACCAGTTGAGCACAGTGATCACCGGCCGGACCGCCTTCGAGGCATATACCAGCGGCGGCGCCAGCACCAGGGCCGCCTTGTCGGCGGTGGATACCGAGATGTTCTTCGGGACCATCTCGCCCAGCGTCACATGCAGGAACGTGACCAGCAGCAGCGCCACCAGGAAGGAAATGCCGTAGGAGACCTCGTGCGGAATCCCCAGCCAATGCTCCAGCGGCATCAGCAGCAAATGCTTGATGGCAGGCTCGGCCACGTTCAGGATCAGCAACGAACAGACCGTGATGCCCAGCTGTGCGCAGGCGAGCATCAGGGACACGTGTTCCATGGCCCACAGCGTGATCTTCGCGGACCGGGAACCGGCGGCCGCCAGCGGCTCGATCTGGCTCCGGCGGGCCGACATGATGGCGAACTCGGCGCCGACGAAGAATGCGTTGCCAATCAGCAGGATGACGAGCCAGAAAATACCGGCTTCCGAATTCATCGCACGCCCCCCTCGTCGGCCTCGCTGCCGGCCGGCTGCGGCGCGGGAATGAACCGCACGCGGTCGACCCGCCGGCCGTCCATGCGTTCGACCTCCAGCACTCCGCCCTTGACCGGGACGATATCCCCCACCGCGGCAATCCGGCCCAGCTCGGCCATGATGAACCCGCCCACGGTCTCGTAGCTGGCCTCGTCCGGGACTGTCAGCAGCGGGATCTGCTCGGAGACCTCGTCCGGGCGCATCAGGCCCGGAAAGTACCAATTGCCGGTGGCGCTCTGCAGCACCCCGGGCTTGACCCTGTCGTGCTCGTCCTTGACCTCGCCGACGATTTCCTCGACCAGGTCCTCCAGCGTGACCACCCCCGCGGTGCCGCCGTATTCGTCCAGGACGACGGCGAACTGCAGGTTGGAGGCGCGCAGCTCACCCAGCAGCGAGTCCAGGTGCACGGTTTCGGGCACCCGGAGCACCTCGGACATGATGGCGGCCACCGGGAGCTCGGCGCGCTTCTCGCGCGGCACCGCGATGGCCTTCTTAAGGTGGGCCACGCCGCGCACATCGTCCGGCGAATCACCCAGGATCGGGAACCGCGAGTAACCGGTCCGCCGCGCCACCGCCACCAGGTCCGCCACGGACTGGTCCGCGTCGATGAATTCGACCCGAATGCGCGGGGTCATCACGTCGGCGGCCGTGCGGCCGGAAAAGGTGAGGGTGCGGGACAGGAAATTGGCCGTACCGGCGTCCAGCGTGCCCATCTCGGCCGAGCGGCGCACCAGCGAGGCCAGTTCGGAGGGGGTGCGCGCACCGGAGAGCTCTTCCTTGGCCTCGAGGCCGAACAGGTGCAGCACCTTGTTCGCAAAGCCATTGAGCACCACAATCGCGGGCTTGAACACCGCGGTGAAAACCAGCTGCGGGCGGGCCACGGCCTTGCCGATGGCCATGGGCAGCGCGATGGAGGCGTTCTTGGGGACCAGTTCGCCGATCAGCATGGAGAGCAAGGTGGCCAACGTCATGGCGATAACGACGGCAGCGGGCTCGCGCACCGCCTCAGGCACACCCGCGGCGGCCAGCGGCATGCGCAACAGGGAACTGATGGACGGTTCGAGCAGGAAACCGGTCAGCAACGTGGTCAGGGTGATGCCCAGCTGGCAGCTGGACAGCTGGGTGGACAGGGACTTCAGGCACCGCATCAACGGCACCGCACCCTTGTCCCCGTTGTCAATGGCGCGCTGGACGGTGGGCTGGTCCAGGGCCACCAGGGCAAACTCGACGGCGACGAAGAAGCCGGTGCCCAGGATCAGGAGCAGTCCGGCGGCGAGTTGGAGCCATTCCATTAGCGGGCGCCTCCCGCACTGCAGGTCGGGAAGTACGGTGGGAAATGTTCAGGCCGGTCCGGAGGAAGATCGTCCGAACCCGGACTGGAAGGCTCCTGTCCTGCCGCTCCGGCGGCGGGCAGCGAATGATGGGCACGTGTGCGGGGTCTGCCGGTGCTGGGTGTGATTGCCCTGGTGCATGCCGCAGCGGGCGGGGCAAACATCACGGACCGGCGCCTAGAATAGCTGTCCATTGTCGTTAAATCGTAGCAGCCGGATGGGCCGGCCTGAGCCTTGCGGGAGCGCTTAGAGCGGGGCGCGAGGGCCCCGCCGTGGCGGCGGAGCCGACCGGTTCGGGCCTGCCCGCAGCTCGCACGCTCGCTGCGGGCCCCGCGACCCAAACCTTGCGGGAGCGCCCCAACCTCTACCAGCTCTGCGGCACCGGCCGGCCTTCCTCATAGCCAGCAGCAGACTGCACGCCCACCACTGCACGTTCCCGGAACTGGGCCAGATCCGCGGCACCGGCATAGGTCATGGAGCTGCGCAGGCCGGAAGTGATCAGGTCCAGCAGATCCTCGACGCCGGGCCGGGCCGGGTCAAGATACATCCTGGAGGCGGAAATGCCCTCTTCGAACAGGCCCTTGCGGGCCCGCTCGAAGGCACCCTCGCTGCGGGTGCGCTGCTGGACCGCCCGTGACGAGGCCATGCCGAAGCTCTCCTTGTACTCGCGCCCGCTGCTGTCAGTGAGCAGATCCCCCGGGCTCTCGTGGGTGCCGGCAAACCAGGAACCGATCATGACCTGACTGGCACCGGCGGCCAGCGCCAGGGCCACGTCGCGCGGATACCGCACGCCGCCGTCGGCCCAGATGTGCGCGCCCAGCCGCCGGGCTTCCTCCGCGCATTCGCGCACCGCGGAAAACTGGGGGCGGCCCACCGCCGTCATCATCCGGGTGGTACACATGGCCCCGGGACCCACACCCACCTTGACGATGTCCGCGCCCGCACCGACCAGGTCGCGGACACCCGCGGCGCTGACCACATTGCCGGCAACCACCGGCACGGCAGGATCCAGGCTGCGCACCGCACGCAGCGTCTCGAACATCTTGGCCTGGTGACCGTGGGCGGTGTCCACCACCAGCACGTCCACCCCGGCCGCCAGCAGCGCCGCAGCCTTGGTCCGGACATCCCCGTTGATGCCGACGGCAGCGGCGACCTTCAGCCGCCCGCCCCCGTCGAGCGCCGGACGGTAGATGGTCGAGCGCAGCACCCCGGTGCGCGTGAGCGCACCCTGCAGCACGCCATCGTCGTCCACCACCGGGGCAAAAGCCGTGCCGGCGGCGTCAAACAGTTCAAAGGCCTTGCGCAGTGCCGGTTCCAGCTCCGCCCCGAACATCGAGGCCTGCAGGGTCAGCAGGTTCGGACGCATCACCGAAGCCAGCGAAGCGAACCGGTCAACCCCTTCACAGTCCTGGGCCCGCACCTCGCCCAGGCAGCGCTGGTCCGCATCGACGAGCACCACGGCGCCGTGGGACCGCTTGGCCATCAGGTGCAGGGCGTCGATCACGGTATTCTCCGGGTGCAGCCGCAGCGGGGTCTCGTAGACCGCGTGCCGGGCCTTGACCCACGCGGCCACTTCGGCAATCACCTCCACCGGCACATCCTGCGGCAGTACCGCCAGCCCGCCGCGGCGAGACAGCGTCTCCACCATCCTCCGGCCGGTCACCGCGGTCATATTGGCCGCTACCACCGGAATCGTGGCACCGGTCCCGTCCTGCGGAGCCAGGTCCACGTCCAGCCGGGACACCACCTCGGACCGGGACGGGACCAGGAAAACATCCGCGTAGGTCAGGTCCGTGGACGGTTCGTTGAGGAATCGCATACTGTGCTCCTGGACTGGGCGGGGCTGTCGTCATTGAAGGCGGTTGGTCCGGCCGGCCGGACCCCTTACTAAGAATACGTAGTGATTGATCGGGCAATTAGCCGTACCACCAGATGTGTTACTAGACTGGCTAAAGGTCCAGATCATGCGCATCCGTGCGCCCGCGGCTGCCATACTCTGCGGCGGGGCTGCGGCAAGGCAACGGGGAATCCGCAGGCACTGCGTGCGATCGGACGGGCAAGCGGCAACTGATGGAAGAGGCGTATACAAAGTGCCAGAGCATCCCAACCTTCGTCTCCCGGAGGAATTCGGCGGCAACGAGTGGCTCGTCGATGAGATTTACGAGCAGTACCTCCAGGACAAGAATTCCGTGGACAGGAAGTGGTGGAGCATCTTCGAATCCGCTACCGAGAATGCGCCGGCCGGCAACGGCGCACCGGCCAGCACCGCCCCGGCCGAACCCAGTCCCACCACAAAGGCACTGCCTGTGATCAAGCCGGCCGTTTCCCCGGCAGCCGACGGCACCGCCGCCGGGACCACCCGGATTCCGGCCGATCCGGCCCCCGCCCCGAACACCTCGACAACCGTTTCGGTCTCTGCCGCTCCGGCTGCCCAGCCGGCCCCCGCCCGGGCAACCGCACCGAAAGCCGCGCCCATCCCCGCCCAGCTTCCCAAGTCCACGCCCAGCGCGAAGACCGAAGAGGACACCATCTCCGTGTTGCGCGGCCCGGCCAAGGCCATCGCCACCAACATGGACCAGAGCCTGAGCGTGCCGACGGCGACCACGGTCCGCGCCGTCCCGGCGAAGCTGCTGATCGACAACCGCGTGGTCATCAACTCCAACCTGGCCCGTGCCCGCGGCGGCAAGGTGTCCTTCACCCACCTGATCGGCTATGCCGTGGTCAAGGCGCTGGGCCAGTTCCCCAGCCAGAACGTGCACTATGACGAGGTGGACGGCAAGCCCGTGGCCGTCCAGCCCGCCCACGTGAACTTCGGCATCGCCATCGACATGCCCAAGCCCGACGGTTCCCGCCTGCTTGTCGTGCCGAACATCAAGAAGGCCGAGACCATGAACTTCTCGGAGTTCTGGCACACCTACGAGGACCTGATCAAGCGCGCCCGCGCCGGCCAGCTGACCGCCGACGACTACGCCGGCACCACCGCCTCGCTGACCAACCCGGGCGGCATCGGCACGGTCCACTCCGTGCCGCGCCTGTCCAAGGGCCAGGCCACCATCATCGGCGTCGGCGCCCTCGAGTACCCGGCCGAGTTCCGCGGTTCCAGCGAGAAGACCCTGGCCCTGCAGGGCGTGGGCAAGATCATCACCCTCACCTCCACCTACGACCACCGCGTCATCCAGGGCGCAGGCTCCGGCGAGTTCCTGCGCCTGGTCGAATCCCTGCTGCTGGGCGAGCAGGGCTTCTACGACGAAATCTTCGAAGCGCTGCGCATCCCGTACGAGCCGGTGCGCTGGCATGCGGACAACCAGGTCGACGTCGAGCTGCAGGTCAACAAGATTGCCCGCATCCAGCAGCTGGTTCACGCCTACCGTGTGCGCGGCCACCTGATGGCGGACACTAACCCGCTCGAGTACGTCCAGCGCAAGCACCCGGACCTGGACATCCTCACCTACGGCCTGACCCTGTGGGACCTGGACCGCGAATGGGTGACCGGCGGCTTCGGCGGCAAGCCGCGGCTGAAGCTGCGCGACATCCTCGGGGTGCTGCGCGATGCCTACTGCCGCACCATCGGCGTCGAATACATGCACATCCAGGACCCGGCCGAGCGCAAGTGGTTCCAGGACGAGCTGGAGCGCCACTACGCCAAGCCCAGCCGCGAAGAGCAGCTGCGGATCCTGGGCAAGCTGAACGCGGCCGAGGCCTTCGAAACCTTCCTGCAGACCAAGTTCGTGGGCCAGAAGCGCTTCTCGCTGGAAGGCGGCGAGTCCCTGATCCCGCTGCTGGACGCCATCATTTCCGATGCCGCTGACGACGGACTGGACGAAGTGGCCATCGGCATGGCGCACCGCGGCCGCCTCAACGTGCTGACCAACATCGCCGGCAAGACCTACGCCCAGGTCTTCCGCGAGTTCGAAGGCACCCAGGACCCGCGCAGCGTCCAGGGCTCCGGCGACGTCAAGTACCACCTGGGCACCGAAGGCTCCTTCACCTCTGACAACGGCAACGAGACCAAGGTCTACCTCGCCGCGAACCCGTCCCACCTCGAGGCCGTGGACCCGGTGCTGGAGGGCATCGTCCGCGCCAAGCAGGACCGCTTGGACCAGGGCGCCAGGGGCACCTTCCCCGTGCTGCCCATCATGATCCACGGCGATGCGGCCTTCGCCGGCCAGGGCGTGGTGGCCGAGACGCTGAACCTGTCCCAGCTGCGCGGCTACCGCACCGGCGGCACCATCCACGTCGTGGTGAACAATCAGATCGGCTTCACCACCTCGCCGCAGTCCTCGCGCTCCTCGGTGTACTCCACCGACGTGGCGAAGATGATCCAGTCCCCGGTCTTCCACGTGAACGGCGACGACCCGGAGGCAGTGGTCCGCGTGGCCCAGCTTGCCTACGAGTACCGGCAGCGGTTCCACAAGGACGTCGTCATCGACCTGGTGTGCTACCGCCGCCGCGGCCATAACGAGGGCGACGACCCCTCGATGACCCAGCCGATGATGTACAACCTGATCGAGGCCAAGCGCTCCACCCGCAAGCTGTACACCGAGGCCTTGGTGGGCCGCGGCGACATCACGCAGGATGAAGCGGACCAGGCGCTGCGCGACTACCAGGAGCGGCTGGAACGGGTGTTCGCCGAAACCCATGCCGCCCAGACCTCGCCGATCCCGATCGTGACCAAGGACGCCGCGGCCGTGAGCGACCTCGAACGTCCGCTGTCCCAGCAGCAGGAAGACAAGGCACACGTCCCCAGCAGCACCGCGATCAGCGCCGACACCCTGGCCTACATCGGCAAGGCGCACGTCAACCTTCCCGAGGGCTTCACCGTGCACCCGAAGCTCAAGGCCCTGCTGGAAAAGCGCGAGCAGATGTCCCGCGAGGGCGGTATCGACTGGGGCTTCGGCGAAATCGCAGCCTTCGGCTCCCTGCTGATGGAAGGCGTCCCGGTCCGCCTCGCCGGGCAGGATTCCCGCCGCGGCACCTTCGTCCAGCGCCACGCGGTCTTCCACGACCGCGCCACCGGCGCCGAATGGACGCCGCTGGCCCACCTCACCCCGGACCAGGCCAAGCTGTGGATCTACGACTCGCTGCTGTCCGAATACGCCGCCCTCGGCTTCGAGTACGGCTATTCGGTGGAGCGCCCGGACGCCCTGGTGCTCTGGGAAGCCCAGTTCGGCGACTTCGTCAACGGCGCGCAGACCGTCATCGACGAGTTCATTTCCTCCGCGGAACAGAAGTGGGGCCAGCGCTCCTCGCTGGTCATGCTGCTGCCGCATGGCTACGAGGGCCAGGGCCCGGACCACTCCTCGGCCCGGATCGAACGTTTCCTGCAGCTGTGTGCCGAGGACAACATGGTGGTGGCCAACCCCACCACCCCGGCCTCGCACTTCCACCTGCTGCGCCGCCAGGCCTTTAGCCGGCCGAGCAAGCCGCTGATCATCTTCACGCCGAAGCAGCTGCTGCGCCTGAAGGCGGCGGCCTCCTCGGTGGAGGAGTTCACGCAGGGCGGCTTCCGTCCGGTGCTGCCGGAAACCGAGATGCTCAACGCCGCCGAAGTGGACCGCGTGGTCCTGGTTTCCGGCCGGCTGTACTACGACCTGCTGGCCGCCCGCCGGAAGAACGACGACACCCGCACGGCGCTGGTGCGGGTCGAGCAGCTCTACCCGCTGCCGGTCGACGAGATCAAGGCGGAGCTGGCCAAGTACCCGAACGCCGAATGCGTCTGGGCACAGGACGAGCCGGCCAACCAGGGCCCGTGGCCGTTCATCGGCCTGCACCTGCCGCAGCACCTGGACAAGGGCCTGCGCCTGGTCGCGCGGCCGGCGTCGGCGGCCACCTCCACCGGTTCCGCCAAGCGGCATGCCGTTGAACAGGACATACTGGTCAAGAAGGCTTTCGAGCGCCGGTAGGTAAGATGGTGGGTGGGGTGCCAGCGGCGCCCCACCCATTTTTCTTTTAACCATTTGCACCCACTGCCATACCGGGTATCGACCAGAAAGCAACTTGTGGAGCAACGCAGAATCAGGATTGCCGCCGTCGGTGACGAACTGCTGGCCGGCGCGGGCGATCCCCGCGCACTGGGCTGGCTGGGCCGGGCCCTGGCCCGGACCAATCCCGCCCCGGCCTCCCTGGTCTCCTTCACGCTGGCCTCCCCTAACGAAGGCACCGAGGAGCTGGCCGGGCGCTGGCTGCAGGAGGCCGGCCGCCGCTTCGACGACGGTCACGAGAACCGGCTGGTGATAGGGCTTTCCAGCCGGGACCTGGACCTGGGCCTGACCACCGCGCGCAGCCGGCTGAACCTGGCCAATATCCTGGACGGTGCCTCGCAGCTGAACATCAAGGTGTTCGTGGTGGGCCCGCCCCCGGGGCTGGACCCGGAACGGAACCTGCGCCTGGCCGAACTTTCGGCTGCCTTCGGTGACGTGACCACCCGGCGCAAGCACGTCTACGTCGACACCTTCACGCCGCTGCTCAACCACGGGCAGTGGCGCACGGACCTGGCTGCCAACGGCGGTGGGCCCGGCCAGGCCGGCTACGGCCTGATCGCCTGGCTGGTGCTGCACCGCGGCTGGTACCAGTGGCTGGACCTGTCCGAACCGGCGTAGAGATTGGGGCGCTCCCACCGTGTCGCTGACGCGCCACGCCGGGGCCCTCGCGCCCCACTCTAGGGGCGCTCCCACCGTGTCGCTGACGCGCCACGCCGGGGCCCTCGCGCCCCACTCTAGGGGCGCTCCCACCGTGTCGCTGACGCGCCACGCCGGGGCCCTCGCCGTCACTGTTTAGGTGCGGCGGCCAAGGGTGTGGGAGACTGATTGGCGGTTCTTTTACAGCCACATAAGGAGGCAGCAATGAGCAAGCGTGCACGCAAGCGCCGTGACCGCAAGCGCGGCGGCGCAAACCACGGCAAGCGCCCCAACACCTGAGCCGGCCGGTTCCCCGGCTTACGGACACTGAAAGAACCCCCGCGGCGATGCGCCGACGGGGGTTCTTTCGTCATCGCGTGGACACGCTCAAACGGCGTTGAGCGTCTCCGCGTGGCTGATCCGGGCCAAGATCCGCTCCTTGAGGTTCTCCGGTGCCGCTTCCCGGCACGAGCGTTTCACTACGGTGCGGATCAGGCATTCCAGACTGTATTCCCTGGCACAGTCGGGACAGCTGTCCAGGTGCGCCTGGATTTCCTCAACGTCCTCGCGCGAGAGCACGCCGTCAACGTACTCATAGATGCGCCTCATGCGTTCGTCATCGCAATCGCCCATGCCCTGGCAGTCGCTCATTTGCCGCTCTCCTGTTGTGTCACGGTGGTGGTATCCGATGTCTCCGGCCTCCGGATGCCGCGTTCGGCCGCGTAGTCCGCAAGCAGCTCACGCAGCATCTTGCGCCCGCGGTGCAGACGGGACATCACCGTACCGATGGGGGTGTTCATGATTTCCGAGATTTCCTTGTAGGCAAAGCCCTCTACGTCGGAGAAGTAGACGGCCAGCCTAAATTCTTCCGGAATGGCCTGCAGCGCATCCTTCACGTCCGAGTCCGGCAGATGGTCCAAGGCTTCGGCCTCGGCCGAACGAAGCCCTGTGGGCGTGTGCGACGCGGCCTGGTACATCTGCCAGTCCTCGACCTGGTCCGTGTTGGACTGCAGCGGCTCGCGCTGCCGCTTGCGGTACAGGTTGATGTAGGTATTGGTCAGGATGCGGTACAGCCAGGCCTTGAGGTTGGTTCCGGGCTTGTACTGGTGGAAAGCGGAAAAGGCCTTGGCATAGGCCTCCTGGACCAGGTCCTCCGCGTCGCTCGGATTGCGCGCCATGCGCATGGCCGCCGAGTACAGCTGGTCCACGTACTGCATGGCATCGCGCTCGAAGCGGGCGACCCGTTCCTCGGGTGTTTCTTCGGCTGCCCCCGCGGGTTCGTTGCCAGCTGCCCCGTCGATCGAGTCGTCGGATGCCCCGGCGGCGGCAAGCTGCTGCTTTTCGGCCATGACCTCGGCCTCGGAGTTGTCGGTAGTCATTGGCTCCAAGTCTACGCTTGGCACCCGCCCGTCCGGCCACGGCGCCGGAACGCCGCTGATCGGTTCGGTGGTCGCTGTTGGCACAGGGCCTCCCCTTCCCGGCTTTCCTGACTCCATGACTTTCCACACCGCACAAAGCCCGTACAGCACCAACCATCAGGTACCGGCTGTGAAGCTTCCTGCTCTTAGGCGCAACGGTCCCCGGTCCGGCTCTATTCCCGACCAGAGGCCCGGCCCGCCCCACGCGTGCAGAGGTGTGCCCCGCCGGTTAAAGTGCCAAACTAGAGACCAGCGCCACCCGCACCACGGCGCCGACCTGCACCAGTCCGTATCAGTTGTTGTATTCCGTGAACTTTGCCCTGCCGGTCCGCACCGACAGCATAGCCAGGAGGCACCTATGACAGTTGTCCGTCGTCTCGCCCGCCCGCTCCTTGCAGCCACCTTCGTAGCCTCGGGCGCAGACCAGCTGCGCAACGCCCGGGAAACCGCGGACCAGCTGCGCCCGGTTCTGCAGCGCGCCGGTTCCATGGTGCCGCAGGCCTCGGTTATGACAAACAAGGAAATGATCGTGGCCCGCACCATCGGCGCCGTCCAAGTGGGCGCCGGAACAATGCTGGCAGCAGGGAAGTTCCCCCGCATAGCCGCCTTGGTCCTGGCCAAGATGGCCGCCATCAATGCCCTGGTGGAATTCAAGAACACCGATGCCGCCACCCCCGAGGGACGCCGGTTGCGCCGCAGCCAGCTGCTGAAGAACCTGGGGCTGGCCGGCGCCGCCCTGCTGGCGGCCGTGGACACCGCCGGAGCGCCCAGCCTCGCCTGGCGCGCCGGACACCTGGCTGAAGATGCCCGCAGGAACCTGCGGTCGCTGAGCAAGAGCACCGGCAGGACGGTGGACAAGACCGCCAAGACAGTGGGCAAGTCCGCGAAGACCATGGGCAAGACCGCACAGTCCATGCAGAAGACGGCGTCGATGGCAGCGGCAAAGACCACCGCTGCGGTGACGGGCTCCTGAGCTTCATGACTGGTCCTGCCACCACCCCTGCCCCACCGCACGCCACCTACTGGCCGGCGCCCTATGCCACCGCCCCGTTGGACGCCACGGTGAGGGTGCCGGCGTCGAAATCCCTGACCAACCGGTACCTGGTCCTCGCCGCGCTGGCGGACGGGCCCTCGCGGCTGCGCTCACCCCTGCATTCGCGGGACTCGGCGCTGATGGTCGGTGCGCTGCGGGCCCTGGGCGCCGGCGTCGAGGAGGTCGAGGGGGACGGACTGTTCGGGCCGGACCTGGTCGTGACCCCCATCGAGCCCGGCCGGCAGCTGGGCCGGGTGGCCGTCGACTGCGGCCTGGCCGGGACCGTGATGCGCTTCGTGCCGCCGCTGGCGGCGCTGTGCAGCGGAAGCATCGTCTTCGACGGGGATCCACCTGCGCGCAACCGCCCGATGGGCCCCATTATCTCCGGCCTGCGCGGCCTGGGCATCGCCGTCGACGACGGCGGGCGATCCGCCCTGCCGTTCACCATCGCCGCCGCTGGCGGCGTGGACGGTGGCCATTTGGTAATCGATGCCAGCTCCTCCTCGCAGTTTGTCTCCGCCCTGCTGCTGGCCGGAGCCCGGTTCAGCCAGGGGCTGCATCTGGAGCATTCGGGTCCCCCGGTACCGAGCCTGGACCATATTGCCATGACCGTGCAGGTGCTGCGCGGCCTGGGCGTTGCGGTGGATGATTCCACTGCAAACCACTGGATCGTCTCCCCCGGCCCGGTGCGGGCCTTCGACCTGCGGATCGAGCAGGACCTTTCCAACGCCGGCCCGTTCCTGGCTGCGGCCCTGGCCACCGGGGGCACCGTGCGGATCCCCGACTGGCCGGCCGAAACCACGCAGGTGGGCGACCAGTGGCGCACCATCCTGCCCCGGCTCGGGGCCAGTGTGGAGTACAACGACGGCACGCTGACCGTCACCGGAGGCCCGGAAATCCACGGCGCGGAGCTGGCGGACACCAGCGAGCTGGCCCCCACCGTGGCGGCGCTGTGCGCGCTGGCCGGTTCCGAGTCCCGGCTCACCGGCATTGCCCACCTGCGCGGCCACGAGACGGACCGGCTGGCTGCGCTGGTGACCGAGATCAACCGGCTCGGCGGGGATGCCGAGGAAACCGAGGACGGGCTCATCATCCGGCCACGGCCGCTGCACGCCGGTGTCTTCCACTCCTATGCGGACCACCGGATGGCCACGGCCGGGGCGATCATCGGCCTCGCCGTCCAAGGGGTCCAGATCGAGGACATCGGCACGACGTCGAAGACCATGCCCGAGTTCCCTGAACTCTGGCAGGGCATGTTCACAGCCAGGCGGGGTGCCGCGAAGCCGGCCGGAGCGCGCTGACCATGGGCCGCACCACCGGCAGCTGGGACGAATCCGACATCCGCATCCGTCCGAATAAACGAGGATCCCGCCCACGTACGAAGGACCGCCCGGCCCACGAGGACGCCGTCATCGGACGCATCATCACGGTGGACCGCGGACGCTACACCGCCGTCGTCGGCGAAAATACCCCGCAGGAGCGCACGGTGGTGGCGGCCCGGGCCCGCGAACTGCGCCGTACCCCCGTGGTGGCCGGGGACTTCGTTGCCCTGGTCGGGGACGTCTCCGGCAACCCGGACACGCTGGCGCGGCTGGTGCGCGTGGAGGAACGCCGCACGCTGCTGCGCCGCAGCGCCGACGATACCGACCCGGTCGAGCGCGTGGTGGTGGCCAACGCGGATCAGCTGGTGATCGTAGTGGCGGCGGCCAATCCCGAGCCGCGCACCGGGTTCATCGACCGTGCGCTGGTGGCTGCCTACGACGCCGGCATCAAGCCGCTGCTGTGCGTGACCAAGGCGGACATCAAGGATCCGGAGGACCTGCTGGCCAACTACGAGAACCTGGACCTGCCGGTGGTCGTCAGCCGGACCGCCTCCACCGACACCTCCGGCATAGACGCCCGCTCGGACCAGGGCGCATCGGCCCGCCTGGATACCGACGCCGTGGCTGCCCTGCGCAAGCACCTGGACGGCCTGGTGAGCGTCATGCTCGGGCATTCCGGCGTCGGCAAATCCACCATGGTCAACGCACTCACCGGCGCCGACCGGGCCATCGGCGACGTCAATGCCGTGACCGGGCGCGGCCGGCACACCTCCTCCTCCGCACTGGCGCTCAAGCTCCGCGGTGCCCCGCCCGGCAGCTGGATCATCGACACCCCGGGTATCCGTTCCTTCGGCCTGGCCCATGTGGACCCGGACCGGATCCTGGCGGCCTTCCCCGACCTCGCGCCGGGCGCCGAGGACTGCGAGCGCGGCTGCAAGCACAACGACGCGGCCGTCAATTGCGGGCTGGATGAGTGGGTGGCCGCAGGGAACGCCGGTGTCCCCGGCCCGGCCCGGCTGGCCTCCCTGCGCCGCCTGCTGGGCATGCAGGAACACACCGAAGCCAGGGATGCCAAGGAACTCGGCAACGTCTGAGATTGGGGCGCTCCCACAGTGTCGGCTCCGCCCGTTCGCGGTCACCCTGCACGCTGCGCGCACGGGGACCCCTGGCCGCTCTCTTGGCGGGCCCCTCGCGCCCCACTCTCGTTCAGCGGCTCCCCATCCTTCGCAGGCTCGGCTTGGGGCCCTCGGGCACTACCGCCCATCCGCCTCCCATCCCTCGGCGGCTAGCGCTCCGTGCCCTCCCTAACCTCGCAGGCTCGGTTTGGGACCCTCGGGCACTACGCTTGGACCCATGACCGTGGAACCGCACAACTATACCGACGACCTCCGCCTGGCCCATGTGATGGCGGACGCCGTGGACGCCCAGACCATGTCCCGCTTCAAGGCCCTGGACCTGCAGGTCGATACCAAGCCGGACCTGACCCCGGTCACGGATGCTGACCGGGCCGCCGAAGAAGCGATCCGGGGCCAGCTCTCGCGGGCGCGGCCACGGGATGCAGTGCTTGGCGAGGAGTTCGGCAGCAGCGGCCAGGGCCCGCGCCGGTGGGTGATCGACCCGATCGACGGCACCAAGAACTTCGTCCGCGGCGTCCCCGTTTGGGCCACGTTGATTGCCCTGATCGACGACGGCAAGCCCGTGGTCGGCGTGGTCAGCGCCCCGGCGCTGGGCCGGCGTTGGTGGGCGGCCAGGGGTGCCGGCGCCTACACCGGACGTTCGCTTTCGGCAGCCACCCGGCTGAGTGTCTCCAAGGTGTCAGGCCTGGCCGATGCCTCGCTGTCCTATTCCAGCCTGACCGGCTGGAAGGAACGCGGGAACCTGGACGAGTTCCTGGCGCTGACCGAGTCCGTATGGCGGACCCGCGCCTACGGTGACTTCTGGTCCTACTGCCTGGTGGCCGAAGGTGCCGTGGATATTGCCTGCGAGCCGGAGCTGAATCTTTACGACATGGCCGCCCTGGTGCCGATCGTGTCCGAGGCCGGCGGCCGGTTTACCTCCCTCGAAGGCGAGGAGGGCCCCTTCGGCGGCAACGCACTGGCGACCAACGGCCTGCTGCACGAGGAGGTGCTGCACCTGCTCAATCCGGAGCTGCGCGGCCAGCGGCCGGCGGGCGCCGCGCTGTAGCGTGGCGCCCCGTTGCGGTTCCCGCCCATTACGTAACATCCGCGCGTTGCGGCCGGGATGCAGCTAGGCTGAGCACAGGTCACGAGTGCCAGCGCAAAACCCCGGTTTGCTGGCCGGCAACCCTCCCGCCGCGGCGGGGTGCCCCGGGTGACGACCTGGCCGCGCCTGCCCGGCGCGGCAAGCGCGGATTTGCCGGTACTGCCGGCGACTCCCTCAGCCACGAGGTTCCATGAGCACGAGCATTTTGTCATCCGTCCTGCCCGCCGGCTTCCGCACCGCGGCTGTTCCCCTGCTGGAGGTGGTCGGGGGCGGTCTGGCCGTGCCGCTGCTCGGCGGCCGCCGGGTCCGGTTCGCGAACCTGGATTACGCGGCCTCGGCCCCGGCCCTGACCGACGTGGCCGGCCACCTGCAGGACCTGCTGCCCTACTGCGCCAGCGTGCACCGCGGAGCCGGCTACACCGCCCAAGTCTCCACCGCCGTCTACGAGAAGGCACGCCGTACGCTGCGCGGCTTTGTGGGCGGCCGGGAGGATGACGAGGTCATCTTCACCCGGAACGCCACGGACGCGCTGAACCTGCTCGCCGGCTGCCTGCCCGGCCGGGGATCGGGGGGCGAGGTGCTGTACCTGGATATCGAGCACCACGCGAACCTGCTGCCCTGGCAACGCCTCCCCCACCGCAGCCTCAGCGTCCGGTCCACCCTCGCGGAGACCCTCGCTGCCCTCGAAGCCGAATTGGCGGAAGGGCGGACAGCGCTGCTGGCGGTTACCGGTGCCTCGCATGTCACCGGAGAGCTCTTTCCGGTGGCCGAGGCGGCCCGGCTGGCACACCGCTACGGGGCCCGGATCGTGGTGGACGCGGCCCAGCTGGCCGCGCACCGCCGGATCGGGATGGCGGCGGACGACATCGATTACCTGGCGCTTTCGGGCAGCAAGCTCTACGCGCCCTTCGGCGCCGGCGCCCTCATCGGCCGCGGCGACTGGCTGGACGCCGGAAGACCGTACCTGGCAGGCGGTGGCGCGGTGCGCCGGGTCCGGCTGGAGACCGCAAGCTGGGCCACCGGGCCCGCCCGCCACGAGGCAGGTTCGCCCAACCTGATGGGGGTGGCGGCGCTGGCCAAAGCAGCCGAGGTGCTCGCGGACCTGGATCCAGCGGCGTGGCAGCGGCATGAGGGAGCGCTGCACAGCTATCTGATGACCGGCCTTGGGTCCCTGCCCGGGGTCAGCGTGCACCGCATTTTCCCCGAAGACTCCCCCGGCACCGCAGGCATCGTGAATTTTTCGGTGGCCGGTTACGACGCCGGCCTGGTCGCCGCGTATCTGTCCGCCGAGCACGGGGTGGGGCTGCGTGACGGCAAGTTCTGCGCACACCCGCTGCTGAACCGGCTGGGCCTGCCCTCCGGTTCGCTCCGGGCCAGCTTCGGCCTGGGGTCGCGGCTCGACGACGCCGCCCGGCTGGTCGCCGGCGTCGATGCGTTGCTGCGGGAGGGCCTGCGCCACGACTACGTGATCGAATGCGGACGCTGGGTTCCGGCCGAGGAAACGCGCCCCTTCCCGGACTGGGCGCCGCCCCTGCCTGGAACCGCAGGGGCTGCGCCGGCGGACAGCTGACGGACCGGGTAGAATTTCCCACCGATCGGAACCTCAACCCAGCACCCGGCCCTAAGGAGTACAGCGGTGGTTCATCGCGGTCCGCGGCTGGATGATGCACGCCGCCGTGCCTTCGGCTCCAGCTTCCAGACCGGCGGCGAACACTACGACCGCGTGCGGCCGGGGTATCCCGAGGACGCCGTGGACTGGCTGCTGGCCGCGGCATCCGGCGCAACGCAGGCCGCCGACGTGGGAGCCGGCACCGGCAAGTACAGCGCGGAACTGCTCTCCCGCGGGCTCCAGGTGGTGGCTGTGGACCCGTCGGCGGACATGCTCGCCCAGCTGGAGCGCAAATTCCGCGGCGTGCGCACGCTGGTCGGCACCGCGGAGCAGACCGGCCTGCCGGACGCCTCGCTGGATGTGGTCACGGTGGCGCAGGCCTGGCACTGGGTGGATCCGCTGGCCGCCAGCACCGAACTGGCCCGGATCCTGCGTCCGGGCGGCCTGCTCGGACTGATCTGGAACCAGCTGGACGTGACCGTACCGTGGGTTCACCGGCTCTCGCGCATCATGCACGCCGGAGATGTGCACCGGCCCGGTTTCCGCCCGCAGGTCGGCCCGGAATTCAGCGGGCTCGAGCGGCATGAGACCCGATGGTGTGATCCGCTCACGCCGGCCGACGTGCTGGAACTGGCCAAGTCCCGCAGCTACTACCTGCGGGCGGGCGAAGCCACCCGGGCCAAGGTGCTGTCCAACCTGCGCTGGTACCTGCACGACCACCTGGACTATGCCGGGACCTCGGTGATCCAGCTGCCCTATTACACCCAAACCTGGCGGGCCTTCAAAGCCTGAGCACGAACCATTCTTCGCAGGCCCGCCGTCAGGTTATATTTAGGTATGCCGAAAAACTGGTGGGCCGCGATCGCCCTGCTGCTGGCCCTGGGCGCCTTGTCCGCCTGCGCAGCCCAGGGTCCCGCGAGCGGCCGCCCCGACTCGGAGGATCCGCGGCCGCTGGTGCTCACCACATTCACAGTGCTGGCGGACATGGCCCGGACCATCGGCGGCGGGCATGTGCGGGTGGAATCCATTACCAAGATCGGTGCCGAAATCCACGGCTACGAACCCACGCCGTCGGACCTGGTGAACGCACAGGAAGCGGACCTGATCCTGGACAACGGCCTGGGCCTGGAACGCTGGTTCGAACGGTTCGTGGCCTCCGTTCCCGTGCCGCACGTGGTGCTGTCGGAGGGCGTGGAACCGGTCGACATCCGTTCCGGCGACTACGAGGGCAAGCCGAACCCGCACGCCTGGATGTCGCCCCTGGCCGCCAAGACGTATGTGGACAACACGGTCAAGGCCCTCAGCCGGCTCGATCCGGCCCACGCCGCGGATTTCCGAACCAACGGCGAACTGTACAAACGCGAACTCGACGCCGTCATGAAGGAACTGAAAGAGGCCTTCAGGGACCCGGGAGCCGCGCGCGCCCTGGTCACCTGCGAAGGCGCCTTCTCCTACCTGACCCGGGACGCCGGCCTGCAGGAGGCCTTCCTCTGGCCGGTGAACTCGGATGCCGAGGGCACCCCGCACCAGATCAAGGACGCAATCCGGTTCGTGCAGGCGCACAAGGCACCGGCAGTCTTCTGCGAATCCACCGTCAACCCCTCGGCCATGGAGCAGGTGGCCGCGGCCACCGGAGCCCGGCTGGTGATGCCACTGTACGTGGACTCGCTCTCCGCCGCCGACGGACCGGTCCCGACACATCTGGACCTGATCCGCCACGACATCCGCCTGATCAAGGAAGGACTGGCCCCATGACCCTGCAACACGTACCGGCCGGCGCTGCCGCCATCGCCGTCAGCGGGCTGCACGTGGGCTACCACGACGTCGTCGCCCTGGACGGCGTGGACCTGACCGTCGAGGCCCGGACCATCTGCGGGCTCATCGGCGTGAACGGCTCGGGCAAGTCCACGCTGTTCAAATCCCTCATGGGCCTGGTCCAGCCCACCCGCGGTTCGGTGCGGCTCTTCGGCCTGGAGCCCGGCCAGTCGCGGAAACTGAACCTGGTCACCTACGTACCCCAGTCCGAAGACGTCGACTGGACCTTCCCGGTCTCCGTTCGCGACGTCGTCATGATGGGCCGCTACGGCAGGCTCGGCCCGATGCGCCGCGCACGGCGCCAGGACCGCGAGGCCGTGGACCACGCCCTGGAGCGCGTCGGCCTGGCCGGACTGCAGCACCGGCAGATCGGCGAACTGTCCGGCGGCCAGCGCAAGCGGGCCTTCGTGGCCAGGGGCATCGCGCAGGACGCGGCGCTGATGCTGCTGGACGAACCGTTTGCCGGCGTGGACAAATCCTCCGAAGCCGCCCTCGTGGCGCTGTTCCGCGAACTGCGGGACGAGGGCAGGACCATGCTGGTCTCCACCCACGACCTGGCCGGAATCCCGCAGTTGTGCAATGAAGCCGTGCTGCTCCACCGGCGCGTGCTGGCCCACGGCTCGCCGGAGTCGGTGCTGACCAACGAGAACCTCGCCCGAGCTTTCGGCACCATGCCTGCCCCGGCCGGGACGGCCGCCCGGAAGGAGACCCCCGATGGACTTGTTTAACTGGTTGCTGGAGCCGCTGCAGTACGGCTTCCTGACCCGCGCCCTGCTGGTCACCGTGGCCGCCGCCGTCGTCTGCTCGGTGCTCTCCTGCTGGCTGATCCTCATGGGGTGGTCCCTGATGGGCGATGCCGTCTCCCACGCCGTCCTGCCGGGAGTGGCTTTGGCCTATATCGCGGGCATCCCGTTCTCCGTGGGCGCGTTCGTTTTCGGGGCCGGGGCCGTGGCCCTGATCGGCGCCGTCCGGGCCAACAGCAAGCTGAAGGCGGACACCGCCATCGGCGTCGTCTTCACCGGCCTGTTCGCGGCCGGCCTGGCCATCGTCTCCAAGACGCCGAGCCAGATCGACCTGCAGCACATCCTCTTCGGCAATGTCCTCGGGGTCACCACCGGCGAACTCATCCAGGTCCTGGTCCTGGGCGCCGTGACGCTGGCCGTGCTGCTGTTCAAGCGGCGGGACCTGACGCTCTTCGCCTTCGACCGCGTCCACGCCCACGCCATCGGCCTCGGGACACGCCGACTGTCCGCGCTGCTGCTCGGCCTGCTGGCGCTGACCGTCGTCGTCGGGCTGCAGGCAGTGGGCATCATCCTCGTCGTCGCCATGCTCATCACCCCCGGCGCCACCGCGTTCCTGCTCACCCGCAGCTTCGACCGAATGCTGCTGATCGCCGGCTCGGTCACGGCGGCGGCCTCCGTGGCGGGGATCTATGCCAGCTACTACCTCGACATTGCCACCGGCGCCTCGGTGGTCCTGGCCCAATCGGTGGTGTTCCTCCTGGCGTTCTTCTTCGCCCGACGCAGCGGGGTAGTCTGGCAATGGCGGCGGCGCCGTGCGTCCCGCCTCGAGGCGGTCCGGCCTGCCGCCGGGCAGGAAGCCAGCCGATGAATCCGTGGAAGCGAAGATGTCCCCAGCCAGCAAGAAGCCGAACAAGACGCACAAGAAAAACAAAAACACCGTCCTGAACAGCGATTCCTCCAGCGTGCAGGACTACGTGAAGGCCATCTACACCTTCACCGAATGGCAGGACCGGCCGGTCAGTTCTTCCCGTCTGGCCGCCCGGCTGGGGGTGGCGAACTCCTCGGTGTCCGAAATGGTGCGCAAACTCGTGGAGCTCGGCCTGGTAGCACACGAGCCGTACGGCAGCGTCGAGCTCACACCGGAGGGCCGCCGGCTGGCCCTGGCCATGGTGCGCCGGCACCGGCTGCTCGAAACTTACCTGGTGGACGAGCTCGGCTATGCCTGGGACGAGGTGCACGACGAGGCCGAACTGCTTGAACACACGGTCTCGGAGAAGATGATCGAGCGCATCTCGACCAAGCTGGGAAACCCCGCCCGGGATCCGCACGGGGATCCGATTCCCGCCGCCGACGGCTCCGTCACCGTCCCCCGTGCATACCAGCTGCACGATCTGGACGAGGGGCATATCGGCCGGATTACCCGGATCAGCGATGCGGACCCGGCGCTGCTGCGCTTCCTGCAGGCCGAGGACATCGGGTTGGACGATCCGGTCAGGATCATCGGCCGCAGGCCCTTCGGCGGGGCGCTGGTGGTCAGCATCGGGGCCGAGGGCAACGCGCGCGAGCTGGACCTCGGCGACCAGGCCGCGGCAGCGCTATGGATCAGCAGCGACCATCCCCACCCAGGATGTGTCATCGGACACTGATCGCCGGCGTCAGGTCAACGGACAGCATGCTGATCAACTAAGCTCGTGGTGTCCGCTGTCCCCAACGGAAAGGCAGCCCATGCACTTCCCCGTCACGGCCGCGCCCCAGGTCCGGAATGCCCCGGCACCCCGCGGGACCATCCCGACCATCGGCATCGAAGAGGAATACCTGCTGTTGGATCCGCATACTGCCAAGCCGATGGCCGTGGCAGACGCGGTGGCAGCTCATTTGGAGGGCTCGGCCCAGGTAGCCCGCGGGGACATCCAACGTGAACTGCTCAGCTGCCAGATCGAAACGGCGACCAGCGTGTGCAGCACGCTGACCGAGGCCGAGGAGTACCTGCTCAATTTCCGCCGCAACCTGGATGCAGCAGCCCGCAAGAGCGGCGCGCGGGCGGCGGCAACGGCCACGGCGCCGCGCATCGACGAAAGCTACCCCGAGGTGACGGACAAGCTGCGCTACCACCAGCTCAAGGCCAGCGCCAAGGGCATCGTGGCGGACCAGTTCATCAACGGCCAGCACGTGCATGTCCAGGTTCCGGACAAGGAAACCGGTGTCCAGGCCCTGAACCGTATCCGTCCCTGGCTGCCGGCCATCGTGGCCCTCAGCGCCAACTCGCCGTTCTGGCTGGACCGGGACAGCGGCTTCGCCAGCTGGCGCACCATCAGCTACCGCCGCTGGCCGTTGCAGGGCTGCGCACCGCTCTTCGCCGACGCCGCCGACTACGAACGGCGCATCCAGCGGCTGGTGGACACCTCGGTAATCATCGACCGTGGCGTCCTGACCTGGATCGCCCGGCTCTCGGACCACTACCCGACCCTCGAGGTCCGTGCCGCCGATGTGCAGCTCCAGGCGCAGGATGCCGTGCTGCTGGCTGCCTTGGTCCGCGGTCTGGTCGCCACCGCCGTGGCCGAGGCACTCGCCGGCCAGCCCTGTCCGGCCCCCGACGCCGAGGTCCTCGACGCGGCCGTCTGGCAGGCAGGACGCCACGGCATGTCAGGCCGCTTGATCGACCCGCTGGCCGGAGTCCTGCTGCCGGCGGCGGAGGTTGTCTCGCAGCTGCTGCGGCATATCCGCCCCGCCCTCGAGGAGGCAGGAGACGCCGAGTGGGTGGACGCCTCGCTGGCTCGGGTGCAGGCGGAAGGAACGGGAGCCGAGCGCCAGCGCCGGGCGATGGAGCAGGGTGGACTGCCGGCGTTGCTGGATCTCTACGCCGCTTCCCTGACCGCCGAGCCATAGCTCCCTGCCTGCCCCGGACAGCTCTCCTGGCGGGGCCGGCCCGGGTCCGGGGCTATCGGGCAGGCAAGCCGCCGGACCGGGAACGGCGTGCAAAGCCGGCGCTTTCGAGCCCGCGGTCCGGCCGGGCTTCGGACCGCGGGAATACTTTCCGCTCCGCGCCCTGCTCCAGCTTCAGCGGCCTGATCAGCTCCGAGATCTTGGCGGAAGGCTCCACCCCGAATTCATCCCACAGCCGGGAACTGAAGGCATCAAAGCTGCGCAGGGCCTGCGCATAGTTGCCCTCGGCCAGGTGGGACTCCAGCAGCAGCCGCTGGGCGCTCTCCCGCAGCGGCTCGATCGCGATGGCGCAGGCGGCAGCCTCCACGGCCTGTCCCGTCTCACCCTCCTCGAGGAACCGCCCGGCCAGACGTTCGAGTGCAGTCAGGCGCAACTGGTTCCAACGTTCCTGCTCTGCCGTTACCCAGTCCTCATACCAGCCGGGCAGGAGCTCGGCGTTCCGGAGCGCATCCAACATCTCCGCGTTCCGGTGTTCCCCGGCGCTGCCCGAGCTGCGGTCCAGGTCCGCGACCATGCGGCGGACGGCCTGTACATCCACGGACACATTGGCTGCCAGCCCCAGAGGGTCCCGTCCTTCCACCAGCAGCCCGGGCAGCTGGTGGGAGACCATCCAGATGCTCTCGCGCAGACTCCCGGTGGCCTGCTTCTCCGAGCTGTTCGGCCACAGCATTCCGGCCAGGAAGGACCGGGGCTGGCTGCCATACAAGGCCAGAACCGCGATCAGCCGCTGCTGGCGGAACGTCACCTTGACCGGGTGCCTGCCCCGGAACAGATGCCACCCACCCAGCAAGTGGATTTCCCAATTACGGTATACCGTCATAATCCGGGCTCCCCCCAGCAATGGTCCCTTTCGACCGGCCGCCCCCACGGCCCGATGTGGAACACCCCCGCTCTTACAGCTTGCCACCGTGCACGCGGATGTCAACAGGGCTAAAGCATTCACACCGAAACTAATCGGCGAGCGGTAACGTACCGGTAACGGGGGCGTAACGGATGCCCGAGTGAACTGTACTGAACATGACCTCACTGGACATGATCTGCAGGAGTTGCCATGTATCACCGCACCGCCCCAGCAAGTTCCCACCAGGAAGCCTCCCGAGCCCTGCAGCCGCCCGGATCTCCTGCCGCCCTCGAGACGGATTTCGGCGCCGGACTGGTTGTGCAGAAGTTCGGAGGATCTTCCGTTGCCACCGCCGAGGCGATCACCCGTGTTGCCCGCCGGATCATGGATACCTACGAATCCGGCCACCGGGTGGTCGTGGTGGTATCCGCCATGGGGGACACCACCGACGATCTGCTGGATCTGGCCGCCCAGGTCGCTCCGGTGCCGGCGGCCCGCGAGCTCGACCTGCTGCTGACCACCGGCGAGCGGATCTCCGTCGCCCTGCTCGCGCTGGCCCTGGCCAACCTGGGCGCGGTCCCCCATACCTTCACGGGAGCGAAGACAGGACTGGTCACCGACGAGGTTCATGGCAAGGCACACGTAGTCGACGTCGACGCCCGGCGCATCCGTACCTCGCTCAGCCGCGGTGAGATCCCCATCGTTGCAGGTTTCCAAGGGCGCAGCTACCGGACGCGGGAAATCACCACGCTGGGCCGCGGCGGATCGGATATCACCGCAATAGCACTGGCCTCGGCCCTGAACGCCGGAGTCTGCGAAATCTACACCGATGTCGACGGCGTCTACACGGCCGACCCCCGGGTGGTTCCCACGGCCCGGAAGATCGACCGGATATCCAGCGAAGGAATGCTCGAACTGGCCGCCAACGGGGCCAAGATCCTGCATGTGCGCTGTGTCGAATACGCCCGCCGTTTCGGGGTGACGCTGCACGTGCGCTCCTCGTTCGCGCCGGGGGAAGGAACGTTCGTGGTGCCGGGGGCCAGGGGGCCTGCCCCGGAGACGCCGCGGTCCGCGCTCGAGGATCCCATCATCTCCGACATCACGGTGGACCGGCTGGAGGCCAAGATCATCATCCGCGGGGTGGCGGATGTTCCCGCTGCCACCGCCGTACTCTATGCCGCCGTCGCCCGGGCAAAGTCGAACGTCAACATCATCGTGGAGACCGCCTCGGAATCCGCCGGCGGATACACGGACATCACCTTCACTGTGCCGGCGGCCAAGGGCCGGGCCGTGCTGAAGTTGCTGTCCAAGTTGCGGCCGGCGGCCCGATTCGAATCACTCGTCTACGACGACCAGGTCGGCCAGCTCTGCCTGTCCGGTTACGGCATTCGCCGGGATCCCGCCGTCTTCTACAGGTTCTGTAAGGCCTTGGCCGACGCCGGGATCAACATCGAACTGATGTCCACTTCGGAGTTCCGGATTAATGCGGTGGTCCGCGCCCATCTGCTGGACGACGCCGCCGCGGCGGTCAACCTGGCCTTCGGACGGACCATGGAGAAGGTGCCTGCCACACAGGCCGTGCCCGTCCCATCGCCCGCTTCCCTGCCCGCGTCCGCCGACGCGCCGCTGTTTGCCTGACCGGGACCACCCGTCCGTCCCGCCGCTCCTGCGCGGGGTTTCCAGCAATAACAAGCGAGTAACGCGCCAGTAACACTGGACATCGTCCAATGGGTCCGTTGGGGGGCGTCAGTCGCGCCCGAGTGGAACAAGCGCCGCCAGGATCCGCCGGTGCGTTTCCTGACGCCAGGGGAGGAACATCATGACCGCACAGCCAGCCATCCGTGAATTCACCGCACCGTTCATTGCCGGACCGATACCGGGCCCGCGTTCCGCGGAAATGCTCGCCCGCCAGCAACAGCGTGAATCCAACGCACGAACCTATCCGCGCAACCTGCCGATCGCCATTGACGAGGCCCATGGCAGCTTCGTGCGCGACATGGACGGCAATGTCTTCATCGACTTCCTCGCCGGGGCCGGCGTCCTCTCGCTCGGCCACAACCATCCCGAATTGATCGGCGTTGCCGCCGAGCAACTGGGCAGGTTCACCCACGGCCTGGATTTCCCGACGCCGGCCAAGGAAGCCTTCATCGATGCGCAGCTGTCCATGCTGCCTGCCGCCATGCGGGAGAAGATGAAGATCCATTTCTGCGGCCCCACGGGAGCGAACGCCGTGGACGCTGCCATCAAGTTGTGCAAGACGGTAACGGGCCGGGGCGACATCGTTTCGTTCCAAGGCGGGTTCCACGGCAGCAGCGCGATGGGCATGGCCCTGACCGGGCTGGTGCAGCAGAAGGCGCCGGTGCCCAACGGAATGCCCGGCGTGCACTTCTTCCCCTACTCCTATTGCAGCCGGTGCCCCCTCGGGCTCTCGCCGGACGACTGCGGAGCCAATTGCGCAGCCTTCCTGGAAAACACGCTCAAGGACGACCTCTCCGGCATGGCAAAGCCTGCGGCCGTCATCCTCGAGATGGTCCAGGGCGAAGGCGGCGTCATCCCTGCCACGCGCGAGTTCGTGCAGCGCATCCGTACGGTGACCCGGGAGCTGGACATACCGCTGATCGTCGATGAGGTCCAGACCGGATGCGGACGCACCGGGACATGGTTCGCCTTCGAGCACTACGGCATCGAGCCGGATGTCATCGTTGCCTCCAAAGCCCTGAGCGGCATTGGGTCCCCGGTGGCGATCATCCTGTACAACAGGGAGCTGGACAAGTGGGCTCCAGGCGCGCACACCGGCACCTTCCGCGGCAACCAACTGGCCTTCGCTTCCGGGGCCGAAGCCGTGCGCATCGTGCGCAGGGACGGCATCCTGCAGCAGGTACGCGAACGCGGAAAGCAGATCGAGGGTCTGCTCAAGCCGCTCGAGGAACTGCCGTGGGTCCACGAGGTGCGTGGCCGGGGCATGATGTGGGGCATTGAGCTGGCCGACCCGGTTACCGGCCGTCCCGCCGGAACGCTGGCCCGGCAGGTTCAGGAAGAAGTTCTGCAGAAAGGACTGATCCTGGAAACCGGCGGCCGCGGCGGCTGCGTGGTGCGGCTGCTGCCTCCCCTGAATACCAGTGCCGAAGTTGTCGGCACTGCCTGCCGGATCCTGGCGGAAACCATCAGCGGCCTGCTCCCGGTACCGGTACAACCGGAATGACTGCCGCTGCCTGCCGGGCACGGTATCGGGCCGCCGGCGCAGAGTCTGCGGCCGCGCTGTGCCCGGCAGGTTCACGGTCCGGTCCGCCGGAAGCGCCGCCGGTCCGGGCGGTGGCCCATGGGCCGTGACCATACCCGTGCGGCCCGGACCAGGGCCGGGTGGCTGGCGGCAGCCGTGCTGCTGCCAGTCCTGCTGCTGCCTGCCTGCAGCAATACGCCCCGTCCTGCCGCTCCGGAGAACTGCCAGACGCCGGCCGGTTCAATGCAGCTGGATATTGATCCGGAAGATACGCCCGAAGCGCCGTGGCCGAAACCGGCCGGCCGGGAGCTGGAAGTGTACTTCGACACCTCGGGACTGTCCGCACGCTATGCGAAGCTGGCCAGCGAAGCGGCACGGATCTGGTCCCGCAGCCCTTGCCTGAATGCCCACGCGGCTGAATGCCCGTCCGGGGCCAACTGCGTGGCGGTTGAGGAGGAATTCTCCCGCGGGCGGAACACGGACGGGGAATTCACCGGGCACAACAGCGACGGGGTGCGGGAGGGCGGGACGATCACGCTCTACACGCGGCTGCTGGACGAGGCCAGCGACAACGGGGCCTTGGGCACCATCGTCCACGAGATGGGCCACGCCTTGGGGCTGGTCCACCGGCAGGACCGCAACGACGTCATGAATTCCGTCACGGACGACCAGACGAACCCCGTGCCGGACGGCACCGACTTCTACAACCTGGCCGTCATCTACGGCGCCGGTGCCTGACGGAACTTGCCCAACAAAACTGATGCGCGGATAACGCACCAGTAACACTCCCCTAACGCCGCCTGCCTTCCAATATCAGTGGGGCACTTGCACACATTCACTGAGACAATGCCGGCCCTCGGCGGCCGGCATTAATTGGCGCTGAGGGGAATAACGCCATGACCGCACCACATGAGGTAATCAACTGCGCCCTGCAAACGGCTGACCTGCACTGGATCGGGGAACGGCCGTGACCACCAGCGGGACCGGTCGGGCACGGCACCGGTCCACGACGCGAATGCGGGCGGCGGCGCCGGCTCCGGCGGGCCGGCACCGGTTGGAGGGGCCGGCGGATGCGGTGCC
>NZ_JBHTML010000011.1:0-52474 GCF_042679445.1 Arthrobacter sp. GCM10027362 | reverse complement strand
GGCCGCCGGCGGTAACCGGGCGGCGCGTCAGCGGGCCGGCGGCGCCGGTGCCCGGGCCTGCCGCTGGTCGCGCTGGAACAGGGCATAGAGCCACCACAGGGACGGAATGACGAGCAGGCCCGCAATCACGACCACGATCAGGTTCGCGGCGAGGACGCTCCGGGTGGCGGCGGCCTCCTGCAGGGTGAGTCCGGGCAGCAGCTGCGGGTACTGGGCCACGCCCCACCCCCACAGCAGCGCGGTCACGGCCAGGGCGGCCGACAGCCGTACGGCAAGGAACAGCCCGCGCAGCAGCAGGATCATCGACGCGACGCCGGCACCGACGGAGACGACCAGGAAGGGCAGGGCACTGCCGGCTACCAGTTCGCGGAACAATCCGGGTGCATCGGAGCTGAGGACTGCCAGTTCCGCCGCCGCCAGCAGGCCCATTACGGCGCCCGCCCACAGGGCGCGCCGGCGGAAGGCCGCGGCCAGCGCGGCGTCGTTGTGCCGGCGCGCGTCCTGCGTCAGGTAGACCGCGGCCAGGTAGGCGGTGGTTCCCACGGCCAGCAGGCCGCTGGCCAGGGAGGTGGGATTGAGCCAGCTGGTCAGGGGATTTCCGGCCGCAATGCCGGGCGGGACCCGGCCCGAAGCCAGGGCGCCGGCCACCGTCCCGAGGAAAAAGGGGGTGAGCACCGAGGACAGGGCGAATGCCGCCCCGAAGAGGCGCTGCTGCCACAGCTCCGTGCTGACCTTGCGGAAGGCGAAGGCCGATCCCCGGGCGATGATCCCCAGGGCCGCGAGGGTCAGGGGGATGTACAGGGTGGAGGAGACCGCGGCGAAGACCGGCGGGATGCCCGTCCAGGTGAGGATGATGACGAAGATCAGCCAGACATGGTTGGCTTCCCAGATGGGTCCGATGGAGTGCTCGATGAGGGCACGCTGCGGACGCCCTGCGGCGCTGCGTCCGGCTAGCAGGTCCCAGAATCCGCCGCCGAAGTCCGCACCGGCGAAGAGGGCGTAGGCCGTCAGGCAGATCCACATGGCGGCCAGCAGGATTTCGGCGAGAGGCATGGCTCCCCTAGATGATTTTGTAGCCGGTGACGTCCGATTCCTGCGGGGCCAGGGGCACCGGCTTGTCCCGGGCAAGCCGGTGCAGCACATAGGCCGTGGCGACGGTGAGGACGAGGTAGACCACGCAGACGGCAATGAACCCGAAGACGAGGCCGGGGGCCGGATTGACGGCATCGGCGGTGCGCAGGACGCCGAAAACAATCCACGGCTGGCGGCCCACCTCGGTCACCACCCAGCCCGCCTCCAGCGCCAGTACGGCCAGCGGGCCGGATAGCAGGGCGGCCCGCAGGAACCATGGGGTGTGCGGCAGTCCGCGGTGCCGCCACCAGGCCAACCCCAGCCAGGCCGCCAGGGCGAGCAGGGCGAAGCCGGAGCCGACCATCAGCTGGAAGGCGAGGTGCACGACGTTGACCGGCGGCCGGTCTGCGGCGGGCACCTCATCCAGGCCCATGATTTCCGCGTTTGGATCGAAGTGCGCCAGCAGGGACAACCCGTTGGGGATTTCCAGTGCATAGCGCATCTGGCCGCCCACGGCGATGCCGCCCAGATGCAGCGGAGCCCCGCGCTGGGTTTGGAAGATGCCTTCCATCGCCGCGAGCTTGACCGGCTGGTTGTCGGCCACGAAGTGCGCCGCCCAGTCCCCGACGCCGATCTGCACGGGCGTGATCACCGCCGCGACGGCGAACGGGACCAGGAAACCGAGCCGGTGGTACCTGTCCCGGCGCCCGCGCAGCATGGCGTAGGCGTAGATGCCGGCCATGCCGAAGCCGGAGACCATGAACGCGGCCAGGATCATGTGCACCGTCTGCGGGGGTGTGGCGGGGTTGAACATGGCGGCGACCGGGTCCACCGCCACGATCCGGCCGTTGGCCTCGTCGAATCCCGTGGGCTGCTGCATCCAGGCGTTGGCCGTGACGACGAAAAACGCGCTGGCGACCCCGGACACGAGCACCGGGATGGCCGTGAGCAGGTGAACCCGCGGCGGCAGCCGGTCCCAGGCATAGAGGTAGATGCCCAGGAAAATGGCCTCGATGAAGAACGCGATCCCCTCGAGGGTGAACGGCAGGCCGATGACCTGGCCGTAGACGCCCATCAGCCCCGGCCAGAGCAGCCCCATTTCGAAGGACAGGATGGTTCCCGACACCGCGCCGACGGCGAAGAGCACGCCCATCACCCGGGCCCACCGGCGGGCCAGCAGGCGGTAATTGGTGTCCCCGGTGCGGTGCCCGCGCCATTCGGCCAACACGGTGATGGCCGGCAACCCCACCCCGAAGCAGGCAATGATGATGTGCCAGCCGAGCGAGAGGGCCATCTGCAGGCGGGCGGCCGCCAGATCCACGGTGCTGATTTCCGCGGCTAGCTCAAGGGGCATCGGCGGGACCTTCCACTAAGCCTTCAGGCAACGGGAGGCAGCGGGGCTCGAGTGAACAGGCTGTGACTGTCACGGTACGCCGTTCGCGAGGTCTTTTGAAGGGCCCGATCCGCGGCGGCTCAGCCGGCATGGGTGAGCCGGATGGCCTCGGCCACTGCCTGGCTGAGGTTCCCGGTTCCGCCGGCGGCAGCGCGCTGCTGGGCGGCTCCGGTTCCCCGGGTACCGAGCCCGGCCAGCAGGGATTCGACGGCCGCTTCGTCCCCGTGGGCCTGCAGGGACCGGCGCACATGCTCCAGCAGCATGGCCACTGCCTCGGCGGCCGGGACGGGCCGGTTCGAGTCCGGACCGAGCAGGTTTCCCTCCAGCCCGGCCCGGCTGGCCTGCCACATTGCCAAGCGCAAGGTGGCGGTGGGCGTCGGGGCCGGCGGGAGGCCGGCCTGCCAGCGGCCGGCGGCGGTGTCGACCAGGGCCCTGGCGAGGGCGGCGATAAGCACCGCGTCGGAGGCGCACAGGCAGACGTCGCTGACGCGGATTTCCACGGTTGGGTGGTTCCGCGACAGCCGGGCGTCGAAGTAGAGCATGGCCTCGTCGAGCGGGACCTGCGTGTCCAGCAGTTGGGCCACCAGCCGGCGGTAGGCGTCGGCGGAGCCGAGCAGGTCCAGCGGCCCGGTGCAGGGCCACCTGCCCCACAGCTGCGTCCGGTAGCCGGCGTAGCCGGTGTCGGCGCCGTTCCAGAACGGCGAGTTGACGGCCAGGGCGGCCAGGACCGGCAGCCAGTTCCGGATCCGGTCCAGCACGCCCACGCCCTCGGCCGCGGAGGCAATTCCGACGTGGACGTGGAATCCGCACGTCAGCTGCTCGGCGGCGGTCAGCGCGAAGCGGGTCCGCAGGGCCTCGCAGCGCTCCGCGGGCACGATGCGGGACGTGCCGGCCAGCGGCGGGGTGCCGAGCAGGACGGCCATGCAGCCGATGTTCGTTGCCGCAGAGAATGCGCCGGTGGCCGCCGGGGCCTGCCGCCACGGCACGTCGCGGCTGATGATCACCGGCACCACTATGTTGCCCAGCGTTATCGCCGTGCCGATCAGCACCGTACCGGCCAGCACGACGGCAGTCGGTCCCACCGAGCGCAGGACCGTGCCGGCGAGCACGCCGGCCAGGCACAGGATCACGGTGGCCTCCGGGCCGAAGCGGCGGATGGTCCAGGTGGCCAGCGGAGTCGCCAGCGCAAAGAGCAGTACGGGGATCCCGGTGAGCAGGCCGACGCCGGCCGCGGACAGCCCGGTGCCGGCCTGGATGTCGCCGACCACCGCGGTGGGCGCGATGATCGGGGCGCGCAGGCTCAGGGCCAGGACCACGATCCCGGCGAACACCCACGGCAGCGCCGGGTACGGGGCAGGCGGGCGGTGCGTGGCAGCCTCCTTCATATCGGCGCGGCGGACGAGGCGCGAGCCCATCAGCCTAGGTCCTGCGGTTGCACCACGGTGCTGCCTCCCTGAATCCGGCTGGACGGAAATAAGGGGAGACGCCCTCGGCCGGTGGTAGCCGCTCCATGTTCCACCTGCGGAGGTGGCGAACTTCAGCCGTTCTCCGATTCCCGTGGGTACTCCGCTTCGAGCGGGCTGAAATTTCCCTGCGACACCAGCTCAGAATACGCCGACGAGAGGTTCGTGTTGTGTTTGCCCGGCTGGTCCATGGGATGGGCAAAGCCCTGCCGTCCAACCACTACCCATAGTGCAATGCAGTCTTCACTGTAGGGATTGCTGAGGCGGTGGGGGGTACTGGAATCGAAGTTTACGCTGTCACCGGGCTCTATTGTGCCGCCGTTGAATCCAACCTGGACGTCCAGCCGTCCCGATAGTACGTGCAGGTACTCCCAACCGGAGTGGCGCATCATCTGTTCCGGACTGCACGATTCGCTGCCCGACGTGTAGATGACTCGGAGGAATTCCACGAGCGGATCGTCTTGTACCGTAAGCCGTTCCCAGCGGACTCCGTGCATGTTGATTTCAGGCCGGTCCTCTGCGCGCTGCAGCCCGGGTATGTGTCCCTGCAGACGGGCCGGCTTCACGTCGCCGGCTGCTGGCATCGGAGGACGGGCCCCATCCTCGTTCATCAGGGAATCCATGGATAACCCCAGTTCGGAGACAATGGCATAGAGGGTGCCGATCGAGGGCGCCGCCCGGCCCAGTTCTACCTGGGAAATGAAACTTGCGGAAACACCAACCCGGCGTCCGAGTTCCCGAAGCGAAATCCTGCTCCTGCTTCGAGCGTCCCTGAGCTGTGCACCGAGGGCGGCGCGACCAAGTGCGTTGGCGATCGAGTTGCCTGCGACGCTCATCGTGTCACTCCTAATGTTGGCTCCCGCATGAGGCCGGCACCTTCTTCCCATACTTCGATCCTGTGACAGCTGTAAACCAGATTGCACAGTTCCAGCACCAGGTTCAGGGATAGTGTAAACCTTTACTGTATAGGAGGATCGGCCGGGTCTGCAAAAACGCATAGAACCGGCGGTGTTTAGAGAAGCCTTCGTCAGCGCTGTGAAGCTGTAAATCACGCTCTGTAATCTAACAATTGACAGTGTGGTAGACGTCACTTTACGCTTGTCGCATCATGCAGCGCCCGCGGTCGAACATTGCTCCGCGGCAGGACTTTTGAAAGGCACGAAATGGAACTGGGCCTCTCGGGAAGAACAGCACCCATGACCGGAGCCGGCACCGGCATTGGCCAGGCCATCGCGCTGCAGCTGGCAACTGATGGATGCACGGTTGCGGCGTCGGGGGCGTCGACGGCAGCGACCGCAGCCTGACGTGACCCAAGCTTCCCCACCAAGCCTGGAGGCTCCTTATGACCGATTACGCAACGACAACAGCCCATGAGCTTGAGGCCTTGGAAGACGAGCGTTACCAGGCCGTCCTGAACGAGGATTTCGATTCATTCGCGAAACTGTGCCACGAAAAACTCCTCTATTCGCATTCGAACGGTGACCGCGACACCCTGGCCTCATACCTGGCGAAGTGCGCGCAGGGAACCTACCGCTACCACCGGATCGACCACCCTGTCACCGAGATCATCGTGGTAGGGGACGTGGCTCTCGTCATCGGCGAAATGCACGCCGAACTGGATATCCGCGACCGCCCGGCCACCCTGGACAACACCTCCCTGGCCGTGTGGGTCCGCGAGGGAGAGAGCTGGAAATTTCTGGCCTACCAAGCCACACCCAAACAGCAGAAGTAGCAAGCACCCTTTACCGATCAGGAGCATTTCATGAACCAGGAACGCAAGGACGCATCCGCATTCAAGAAGTATGTCCGCATCTCCAGCACCGCCGGGCTGGCCGCTGCCGCCTTGTTTCTCTCCGCCTGTGGCAGCAGCGCAGGCGGAGATTCCGGCGAACCTACCGTCGGGTTCTCCGCCGGGGTGCTGGACAACCCCTTCACCGCCGGGCTCGTCAAGTCTGTTGTCGACCAGGCCAACGCCGGTGGCCTGAACATGCTGCCGGCATCCAACGCCGAAGGCGACCCTGCCAAGCAGGTCACCGACTTCAATACGCTCATCACCCAGGGCGTCAAAGGCCTCGTCACCATTCCGCGCGACAGCGACGCCATTGTTCCCGCCATTGAGGCGGCCAACCAGGCAAACATCCCGGTCGTGACCGTGGACACCGCTGCCAACGGCGGCAAGGTCTACATGAACATCCGCGCCGATAACGTGGCGATGGGAACCAGTGTCTGCGAGCAGATCGGAAAACTCATCGACGGCAAGGGGACCGTACTCGAACTGCACGGCGCCCTGTCGACCACCTCCGGTTTCGACCGCAACAAGGGCTTCAACGACTGCATGAAGTCCAAATACCCGGACGTCAAGATCATCGCCAAGGACACCAACTGGGAATCCGCCAAGGCCGTCGAACAGGCACAGACCGTGCTGAGCACCGCCGATGTGGACGCCGTGTTCCTGGCCAGCGATTCCGTCATGCTCTCCGGCGTCCAGACCGTTCTGCAGGACCAGGGCAAATGGGTCCCGGCCGGCAAGCCCGGACATCTGCCGCTGGTCACCATTGACGGCTCCTCCGGGGCGCTGCAGGGTATTCGCGACGGTTACGTCGACGCGGTCGTTTCCCAGCCGGTGGACCTTTACGGGAAGTACGGCGTGTCCTACCTGAAGGACGCCATCGCAGGCAAGGAATACAAGGTCGGACCGACGGACCACAACAGCAAGATCGTCGAGTACAAGGGCAACCTGGCGGATATGCTCCCCTCGCCTGTCGTCACCAAGAGCAACGTCGACGACAAGTCCCTGTGGGGCAACCAGAAGTAAACCGGGAAGGGTCCGCGTCCCCGTCCAAGTGCTGTCCCATCCAGAAAGGACGACCACGGTGGTCACCTCAGAGCCAACTCACGCAATTGAAATCCGCGGACTTATGAAGGCCTTCGGTTCCACGCAAGCCCTTGCCGGTGCCGATCTCGTAGTCCGTCCCGGGGAATCCCGGGCCCTGCTGGGCCGAAACGGCGCGGGCAAGTCCACACTGATTGCCATGCTCACCGGCCTGGTGAAACCGGACGCCGGCATTATCCGGATCCAGGGAACCGACGGTCAGGTCAATGACGGCGCAGGCGCCGATTCGATTGCCTGCGTCTACCAGAAAAGTACCCTGGTCAACGACCTGACGGTTGCCGAAAACATCAGCCTCGGGGCCTATCCGCGCAAGAGATGGGGTGCCGTTGACTGGCAGGCGATCCGGTCCGCGGCCGTCGACCAGCTCATGGAGTGGGGTTACGGTCACATTGCCGACCGGACGGTCGCCGACCTTGAACCGCTCGAAAAGAAGATCGTAGAAATTTGCCGGGCTCTCTCACGAGGCCCCAGGATCCTGCTGCTCGACGAGCCAACGGCCGGCTTGGACGAGGGCGGCTCGCACGAGCTGTTCGCCCAGATCAACAACCTGCGTGAGCGCGGCGTCACCGTCATATACGTTTCGCACCACCTGGAGGAAATCTTCAAGGTCTGCGATTCGGTCACGATCCTGCGCGACGGCAAGGACGTACTGACAACGCCGACATCGGCGCTGACGGTGGAGAAGATCGTCAATGTCATGGCCGGCGTCACCGACGAAGAGGCCTCCGCCAAAAGCCGGCTGAAGGACGAACAGGCACGCCTGGTGCAGCACCGGGAACCCGGGGACACGGTCCTCGAGGTGTCCGGGGCCACCGTCGGCCACCGGGTGCGCGGCGTCGACCTCGTCCTCCGCGCCGGCGAATGCGTCGGAATCACCGGACTGGACGGGGCGGGACACATCCAGCTGGCCCAGGCCATCGCCGGACAGCTGAGGCTTGACGGAGGCACCATGACCCACAAGGGCAAGTCCCTGGGCGCAGGCAACGAAATCGATGCGATCAACGCCGGCGTGGGTTTCGTGCCGGAGGACCGGCACGTCAATGGCTACGTGCCCGAAATGTCGGTAGAAGAAAATGCGACCCTTTCGATCGTGGACCGGCTGCGCAGCCCGAGCAGCCTCATCAACGCCAAGAAACGCCGCCGCCTGTTCAACGAGCTCTCCGGCACCTGGGCGATCAAATGCGACGGACCGACCCAGGCCGTCGAAGAACTCAGCGGCGGCAACCAGCAGAAGGTCGTCCTGGCCAGGGCCCTGGCCTCGAGGCCGGACACCCTCGTCCTGGTCCATCCGACAGCCGGTGTCGACATGACAGCCAAGGAGTCCATCTACGAATCGCTGCAATCCCTCAGGGACAGCGGCAAGTCCCTGCTGATCGTCTCGGCCGACGACGACGATCTGGCCATCTGCGACCGTGTGGTCGTGATGTACAAGGGCACCGTCCATGCCGAGCTGGCGGCCGGCTACCAGGAATGGGAACTCGTCGGCGCCGTCCAGGGAGCCGAAGAGGCAGTGGCATGACCATCACAGGCAGCCGTCGGCGACATACGCAGGAAACACAAGGAGAACTCACCATGACCACGCAGACCCCCACCCTTGCGGACGCTCCGCAGAAGGGGCGTGCCGCACGGGTCGGCAGCTTCATCCGCTCATCGAACTGGACCCGCGAGCTGGCACTGGTGCCCGCCATCGCACTCGCCATGATTGTCGGGGCCGTCCTGTCCCCGCAGTTCCTCACGGCTACCAACATCCTGAACAACATCCTCGTGACCTCGGCCGTTCTGGGTATCGTGGTCGTGGCCGAGAGCATCATTCTGATTTCCGGCTATTTCGACCTGTCCCTCGAATCGGTGGTCGGGCTGGCGCCGATGCTGGCCGTCTGGCTCGTGCTGCCGGCCGCCGCCGGGGGATCGGGCTGGGGCGTCCCCATCTGGGTCGCCATAGCCGCCATGTTCGCGCTGAGCATTGTCGTGGGCCTGATCAACGGCACCTTGGTGGCCAAGCTGAAGCTCAATGCCTTCATGGTTACCCTGGCCATGCTGATTCTGCTGCGCGGCCTGACCATGGGCCTGTCCGGCGGGCAGACCCTGTCCGGCCTGCCTAAGGAGTTCCTGGTTCTTGGCAGCGCCAAGTGGTTCGGGATCTCGATCCAGATCTGGCTGTTCGCCCTGATCCTGACCGCTGCCGCCATCTTCATGCGCAGCCATCCGGTGGGCCGCAAGCTGTACGCCATGGGCGGCAACAACGCCGCCGCCGCGGCGGCCGGCATCAAGACCAACCGGCTGACCATCGGGGTCTTCGTCGCCGGCGCCATCATTGCCGCCTTTGCCGGCCTCATGCTCACCGGCCGCATTGCCTCGGTCACGGCCAACCAGGGCGACGGCATGATCTTCACGGTCTTCGCCGCGGCAGTTATCGGCGGCATCAGCCTCAACGGGGGCAAGGGAAGCATGATCGGTGCGCTCTGCGGCGTCCTGCTGCTGGGCATCATCCAGAACATCCTTGTGCTCTCCCAGGTGCCCTCGTTCTGGATCAAAGCCATCTACGGCCTGATCATCCTCGGCGCGCTGATCTTCAACTACCTCGCCGGTTCCAAGCGCACGCGCCGGGTCGTATAGAAGGCGCCGGCACCAGCAACACCCCTGCGGAATAAACCAAGGAGCTCAACCATGAATTCAGGACAGCGGTTATACGGCAAGGTCGCCATCGTCACCGGCGCCGCCAGCGGCATCGGCTACGCCACCGCCACGCGTCTGGCGGCCGAGGGCGCGGCCGTCTACGGTGCGGACATCGCGAAACCGGAATCCGACAATGCCGGCGACATCCAGTGGCGCAACCTCGACGTCGCCGACGAAGACGGGTGGAAGGCGTTGGTGGACGAAATCCTGCAGGCCCACGACCGCATCGACATCCTCGTGGACAACGCGGGCCTGGTGGGCTCATACGAGTCCATCGCGGACATCGACATCGCGGACTGGCACCGGATCATCGGGGTCAACCAGACTGGGGTGTTCCTGGGAATGCGCTCCGTGGCGCCCGCAATGCTCAGGCAGGGAGGCGGCGCGATCGTGAACGTTTCATCAATCTGGGGCCTGGTCGGTGCCCCGGGCGTCGCCGCCTACCAGGCGTCCAAGGGCGCGGTCACACTGATGACCAAGAACGCCTCCGCGACCTGGGCGGCCCAGGGCATCAGGGTCAACTCGGTCCACCCCGGGTTGATCACCACCCCGCTGACCGACAGCCAGGACCAGGCCATTTCCGATGAACTGATTGCCAAGACCCCCATGGGACGGCCGGGCCGGGCCGAGGAGGTTGCCGACGCCATCGCCTACCTGGCCTCCGACGGCGCCTCGTACATCACCGGTGCCCAACTGGTGGTCGACGGCGGCTTCACCAACGTCTGACCACCGCACCACTTGGCGAATGCCACCGCAAGCTTCCGCTGGCAACGGCCCTGACCTGCGCCCGCGGAGCAGCACTCAGGTGCCTTAATGACGCCGGGCAGCTCCTCGCGCAGGAACAGGAACCGGCCGTCTAGAACACAGCCATCCACTCTGCGCCACCGGTGCCGGCCTGATGCCGGGTCGGCACCGGTCACGAACACCGCCCCATAGTCAGGTGCGGCGCTGATCTACCGCTGTTTGCCAATTCACAGTTAGACGCTGCCCAAATGCGGCGGATGAGGACGAAGGAGTCCCAGTTGTCACGAAACGAAACACCGAAAACACAGGTCATCCATCGGGTCCGGATCTCCGTTGCCGTGACGGCGATCGCTGTCGCCGGCCTGGCGCTGGCCGGCTGCGGCTCCGCCCCTGCGACCGGAGGCCAGGCCGCTGTCCAAACCATCGGGATGTCAGGGGCATTCCTGACGGATCCGTTCCAAGTAGTGCTGGTCAAGCAGGTGGAACAGAACGCCAAAGGCCAGGGGCTGAACTTCCTGCCGGCTACCAACGCCGAGGCAGACCCGGGAAAACAGGTCACGGATATTTCGACATTGCTGACGCAGAATATCTCGGGCCTGGTGGTGGCGCCTGTCGACAGCAGTGCCGTTGTACCGGGCCTGGACCAGGCCAAGGCCGCAGGCGTCCCGGTAGTGACCGTTGACGTTCCTCCTGCCGGCGGTGAGGCCTATATGGTGGTCCGTTCCGACAGCTATGGCATGGGGCAGAAGGCCTGTGAAAGCCTGGGCAGGGACATTGGAAGTACGGGCACCGTCCTGAACCTCCAAGGTGACCTGGCATCGGCGGCCGGCCTGGAACGATCCAACGGATTCACCGACTGCATGGCCAAGAACTATCCGGGCATCAAGGTCATTTCCCGGCCCACCGACTGGGTTGCCTCCAAAGCAGCGGACACAGCCCAGACAGTGGTCGGCACAACCAAACTCGACGGAATCTTTTTGGCCAGTGATTCCGTCATGGCTGACAGTGTCTCAAATGTCCTGAAGAACCAGGACAAGTGGGCAAAGACCGGCGAACCCGGGCATATCCATGTGGCCACCATCGATGGAACCCCCAAGGCCCTCGGCCTGGTAAAGGACGGCTACTTTGATACCGTCATTTCCCAGCCGGTGGACCTCTACGCAAAATATTCCGTTGCCTACCTCAAGGACGCCATCGCCGGCAAGAAGCACGCCCCCGGGCCTACCGATCACGGCAGCGAAATCATTGAGAAGGACGGCCAGCTCACCGATGTGCTGCCCTCGCCGGTCGTGACCAGCAAGAACGTCGGCGATCCGGCCCTCTGGGGCAACAACCTGTAAGGCCTTCCCAGCATCCGGCCGCAGCGTCAGGCCGCCCTCTGCAGCTGTGGCCGGATGCCCCGATCCCACCTCCAAAAGGAGCAGTTCAATGCCAAGCTGGCCCACGGGAACAATGCCCGCGCTCGTGTTCACCGGACCACAGGAAGCGCAGTGGCAATCAATCGACATCCCCCGCAGCGAAGCGGGGCGCGTCCTGATCCGTATCCAAAAACTCGGCATCTGCGGCACCGACGTCCACCTCTTCACCGGCCACAGTTCCTATATGCGCGTCGGACTGACCACCTTTCCCCTGGTGCCCGGCCATGAATGGTGCGGGGAGGTCGTGGCCGTGGGCGCCGGCGTCGAAGGGGTGCAGATCGGCGACAGGGTGGTGGGGGAGCCGTTCCTTCCCTGCGGGTCCTGCGGAGTGTGTCGTGCAGGCCGGCTGAACCTGTGTCCGAATCGGGCCGAACTCGGCGTCCGGGGCAATGTCCCCGGGGCCGCCGCCAAATATCTGAGCATTCCGGCAGCCAACATCGCCGTCGTACCGGAAAATGTTCCATCCGCACACGCGGTCCTGGCCGAGCCGTCGGTGACGGTTCTGCACTCCCTCTCGGTCACAAACCTCCAGGCCGGTGAACGGGTGGCCGTGATTGGCACCGGCACGCTCGGACTGATCGCGGTCCAAGTGGCCAGCAAGCAGGGCTGCGCCGTGGACGCCATCGGAATCGACAGCGAGGGCCTTCTGCTGGCCAAGCAGTGCGGCGCCGGCAACACCTTTGGGCCCGAGGAAGCTCCGAGCGACAACTACGACGTCGTCATCGAAGCCTCCGGCGCCGCCGCGGCCCTTTTGCTGTGCTCCCGGATCGCCGGCCTGGGCGGCCGCATCGCCCAAGCCGGCATCACGGCAGCGCCGAGCGTTGAAGTGAATTCGGAAGCGGTTGTCAGCAAGGGACTGTCCATCCACGGCGTGCTCGGCGGCATCCCGCACCTGCGGCGGGCGCTGCAGTTGATCTCGACCGGCACCATCGATCCCGCACTGCTCATCGATGCCGAACAGGGCTGGGGGCAGGCCGGCACTGCCATCGCCGCCCTGTTAGACGGGAACCGGCCCCGGCCCAAGCTGATCATCGACATGACCGGACTCGAGTAGGAACAGGAGCACTCCGATGCCCAATCAGCTATTGCAGGTCATTATTGCCAGCACCAGGCCCGGACGTTCCGGGCCAGCCGTGGCGGGGTGGATCACCCGCTGTGCACAGGACCATGCCGGGTTCGATGTGGAGGTCGTGGACCTGGCAGAGGTCGATCTGCCCATGCTCAACGAACCGAACCATCCCCGCCTGCAGCAGTATGTCCACACGCATACAAAGGACTGGAGCCGAACGGTCGCCCGGGCGGACGCGTACGTATTCGTGCATCCCGAGTACAACCACGGCATGAACGGTGCCCTGAAGAACGCCATCGACTACCTGTTCATCGAATGGCAGCACAAGCCGGTCAGCTTCATCAGTTACGGGGGTGTGTCCGGCGGGCTGCGCGCCGTGCAGATGCTCAAGCAGGTCGTCACGGCGCTAAAAATGGTCCCGGTCCAGGAAGCGGTCACCATTCCGTTCATTGCCCAGCACATAAACGACGGGTGTTTCATTCCGTCGCCCGCCCATGAGGCGTCGGCCAAGGCCATGCTGGATGAACTGGCACTGCTCGGCAACGCGCTGCGGCCGCTTCGAAAGAACGCCTCCAGTGACACCTAACCGGCACCCGGTGCCGGCCAGAGGGCAGCAGGACGGACGCGCCCGGAAGACCCTGATTGAGGGTGTGACGCTGGTTTCCATGGACCGAAATATCGGCGTTGTCCGCGGCGCTAGCGTGCTGGTCGAAGGTGACTTAATCGGTGCCGTTGGGCCATCGCCGCTACTACGTCCCGACGATACGGTGGACGAGGTCGTGGATGGCCGCGGATTCATTCTTTTTCCCGGCCTGGTCAATGCTCACATGCACACCTGGCAGACGGCGCTGCGCGGGATCGCCAGCAACTGGACACTGTTGGAATACTTCCGCCACACCCATGCCGGCCTCGCCACATTCTTCACGGCCGAGGACATTTACGTGGGCACATTTGCCGGAGCCCTGAACCAGTTGAACTGCGGCACCACCACGCTGGTGGACTGGTGCCACAACAACCCCACGCCGGAGCACACCGACGCCGCGGTAACGGCCCTCGAGCACAGCGGTATTCGCGCGGCCTTCCTCCATGGCAGCCCCAAGCCCGAGCCGCGGCCGGGACAGCGCCCATACTGGGAAGTTCCGCAGCCACGGCCCGAAATCGAACGTCTGGCCGCCCAGCCGCGCTTTGGCGCGAACCGGCTGCTGAGCCTCGGCTTGGCAGCCCTTGGACCCCACTATTCGACGCTGGAGGTCGCCCTGGCCGATTTCCGCCTGGCGCAGGACATGGGCTTGAGTATTTCGGTCCACCAGGGCGGCGGAGCCGCCCACGTGCCGGAAGGCTGGACCCACCTCGAAAAGGCCGGACTGCTAGGGCCTCACGCCAATATCGTGCACGGCAACGACCTGAGCGATGAGCAGTTGGCCGCATTTGTCGACTTGGGCGTGAGCTTCTCGCTGACACCCGAAAACGAGATGACCCAGGGCCATGGCCATCCCATCACCGGGCGGCTGCGCAACTTCGGAGCATCGCCCTCAATCGGCATCGACCTGGAATCGGGCCTGTCCGGCGAGCTGCTCTTCGCCGCCCGTATCGCCTTGGTGCACCAGCGCGCACTGGACAACGCAGCTTTCCGGGCCGCGGCGCTGTCCAAACCGCATATTCCTGAAACCTCGACCCTCACCACCCTGGATGCACTCCGATGGATCACCGTGGAAGGGGCCCGCATGCTGGGCCAGGAGGAACGCATCGGCTCCATCAGCCCCGGAAAACAAGCCGACCTGCTCCTGATTGACGCCCGACAGCCCAACATGCAGCCGGTCCATGACCCGGTCAACGCCATTCTCATGCAGGCGAGCCTGGCCAACATCCACTCGGTCATGGTCGCCGGAACATGGAGGAAGAGAGCCGGGGCACTGGTGGACGATGGCGGCCGGCCATTGGACACCACCGCCTGGCTGGATCCGCTGCGTAAATCAGGAGAGCGGCTGGCCGCAGCGGTCCAAAGGAGCTGAATCCGTCGGAAGGGACGGCCTCGCGAGGCGTTCCCGGCGGTGCCCTCCACGACACCACGATGACGGCACCGGTACCGGAGAGCCTCTGGGTCTCGTGCCGGGGCCTGCTATACACCCGGACCTCCAGGAGAGGGTCCCGGCCCCCAAGGGCTGCTCGTCGATGGCGAGCCGGGCGCGCGGATCTGCGCCGCCGCCCGTGCGCATGCCGGACTGCTCCTCTGGAGCAATGCCGGCTGGGCAACGGACCTTGGTGTGCTCCTCCACAGAGCTGTCAGTTCCGTTGTCAACTCTGGTTTCAATTTTCATGTTGACTTGAATCACATTCACTGATTTAGTAAGTATTAATTCACACTCGTGAATCAATACTGGACATAGATTGACTGTTCTGGTCTATCGTCCTCGACAAAATGTGCTTCACCATTCTTTGAAATCCGACGGCTCTCTACCCGAAGGCGGAAAAATGAAATTCAGAAGCTTTGTCCCCACAGCCATGGCTGTCGCGCTGCTGGCGCTGAGCGGTTGCGCGAGTGGATCAGAAACTGCCGCCGGTGATTCCGGTACCGCGGAGGTCTCTTTCGTCAAGAAGGATCCGTTGAAGATCGGGTACTCCGTGATGGACCTGCAAGACCCGTACTTCCAGTCCTATGTCGCGGGGATCAAGGCCGAGGCGGGCAAGCTCGGAGCCCAGGTCATTGTGGCTGACCAGAAGAGTTCGCAGCAGGAACAAGTTTCCGGAAGTGCCAGCCTCATCAGCCAGGGGATCTCGGCCCTGATCGTATCTCCCGTGCAGCCCTCGGCACTTCCCGCCACCATCAACGCCGCGCACAGTGCTCAGATTCCCGTAGTCATTGGAGATGTCGGAGCCGAAGGGAACTACGACGCGTACATCCTGTCCGATAACCAGGACGGAGGGAAGCAGGCCGCCGACTACTTCCGGAAGGCATTTGAAGGCAAATCCGGAAAGCACAAGATCGGCATTATCGAAACGGCACCCGGCGTCGTAGTCGGAGCTGAGCGTGCCCAAGGCTTCAAAGATGCACTCAGCGGGGATCCAAATATTGAGATCGTGGCCAGCCTGACGGGGCAGACGGTTGACACAGCGTACAAGGCTGCTCAGGATATGCTCTCGGCCCACCCGGATCTGGAGGGGATCTACGCGGCCAACAGCAACAACGCCCAGGGGGCCGCGCGGGCCGTGGAGACGGCCGGCAAGCAGGACGGGTTCGTGCTCATCGGGTTCAATGGTGACCCCATCGAGCTTGAGATGGTGAAGGCTGGCAAGGAGACTGCGACCGTTGCGCAGGACCCATACGGTCAGGGCCAACTCGCTGTAAAGACTGCGATGGAGCTTCTCGAGGGGAAAGCCCCGAAGTATACCGACAGCGAAAAGCGGATTCTTCGATTCCCCGTCCAGATCGTGGATTCCGTGAATTTGGAGAAGTATGCGGCCGGACTCGCGGCTCGGAAGTGACTCGTGGATCCGCTGAAGCAGGAACGAACCATGCGTATTTCCAAGCCGATCCTCACGGCCGAAGCGATTACGAAAAATTATCCCGGTGTGCAGGCCCTCAAAAGGGTCGACCTCACTTTGCGGGCGGGCGAGGTCACGGCCCTGATGGGTGAAAACGGTGCCGGCAAGAGTACATTGATCCGGATCATCGCCGGCCTCGAACAGCCGACCAGCGGCACGCTCCGCATCCACGGCCAGGAACAAGTCCTGAAGAATGCGACAGAATCACAGGCCGCCGGAGTCAGCGTCGTGAGCCAGGAGTTCAGACTGGTACCCCAAATGACCGTGGCCGAGAACATCTTTCTGGGAAATGAAATCACTAAGGGCGGCCTGATTTCCCGGCGCCGATCGACAAGGATGGCACGGAAGCTCTTCGAGGAACTCGAGCTCTCGCTGAACCCGAACCGGATTGTCGGTTCCCTCAGCGTCGGGGATCAGCAGATGGTCGAAATAACTCGGGCGCTGTCCAGGGATTTCGATGTATTGGTGATGGATGAACCGACCGCTGCGCTGAACGGCGAGGAGGTGGCGAGGCTTCTCGCGCTCGTTGAACGGCTCAAGGACCGGGGAAAGGCCATCCTGTATGTGTCCCACAGGCTCGACGAAGTTTTCGCCGTCTCGGAACGGATTGCGGTATTCCGTGACGGCGCCAGCGTCGCAGATCTGGTTACAGCCGAGACGACTGAATCCCAATTGGTGGAACTAATGCTCGGCCGTGAACTGAAGCAGTTCGAGGCCCAGCCGGCGAATTTGGCGGAGCATCTGGGCAAGGACGTGCGGCTCCGGGTCGACAACCTCTCCTGCCTTCGGATCCAGGAGCCGGTTTCATTTGACGTGCGCTCCGGGGAAATCCTTGGGGTCGCCGGCCTGGTCGGCTCTGGAAGAACAGAGATCATGCAGAGCTTGTTCGGAATGATCCCAAGCAACGGCAACGTGTCTGTCGACGGCCGTCACATCAAGCTGGCCTCCCCGGCGGCTGCCATCGGGGCGGGGCTCTTCATGCTCAGCGAAAACCGGAAGTCAGAGGGCATACTTCCGCATCTGAATGTGCTTGAGAACCTGGTCATCTCAGCCAAGCCTCAACAGGTGCGTCGGTCCGAGCGATGGGTGACAGGCAAGAAACAGGAAGTCCGGACGTATGAACGCCTAAAGCAGGAACTGCGCATCCGCGTTGACAGGGCACAACAGCTGATTGGGAACCTGAGCGGAGGCAACCAGCAGAAGGTCCTGTTCGGCCGTGCCGTCCTGGCGAACTGCGGGGTGCTCCTGCTGAACGAACCGACACGGGGTGTCGACGTCGGTGCCAAGATCGAGATCTATGAACTGATCCGCAAACTCGCCGAGTCCGGTGTTGCCATCGTGGTCAGTTCCTCCGATACCTCAGAACTGGTGACATTGGCCCACCGGTGCCTCGTCATTCAACACGGGCGTATCCGGGCAGATCTTAGAGACGACGAAATCAACGAGGACCAGATCCTGGCAGCCTCGGTGGGAACCGGGAACACGGAGGCGCGGCATGGTTGAGCAACTCACGGAGTCCGAAGTCGAAGTCGCCGGTGGGCGCGGATTGCCGAAACCGCCGTGGACCGCCCGACTACGGGACAGTCGTGCCTTCCTGGGGCGCAACGGGGTCTTCTTCCCCTTCGTCCTCGTAACATTGGCATGCATCGGGTTTGTGCCCAGCTTCGTGTCCGAGAGCAACCTGGTGAACGTCCTAATCAACGCGTCGATCATGGCGATCATCGGATACGGCATGACGATGGTCATCGCACTCCGCGGACTTGACCTGTCGGTAGGGTCCGTCCAAGGGCTGGTGGCTTGCGTAGCCGCTTCGCTCATCGGGGCAGGGGGCCTGGGCATGGGGGTCATTGGCGGGATCCTCGTTGGTGCCCTTATCGGGATCATCAACGGAGTGCTGATTGCCTATCTGAAGATCCCATCCTTCGTCGCAACGCTGGGGGCGATGGGTATCGTGCGCGGCATCGCGCTTCTGGTTGCCGGAGGAGGCGTGATCGACGGCAGCGACCCGATCTTGGGACAGCTGACCTCTGGGCGGATCCTGGGGATCCCTGTGCCGCTCCTCGTGGCACTCGTGCTGCTCGCGATCTCCCATACCGTCCTCCAGTACACAGCGTACGGGCGGCACGTCTGCGCAGTCGGTGGTAGTCCTGAGGCTGCTGGCGACAGCGGCATCAATGTCCGTCTAGTGACCCTAGTGACGTTTGCGGTCTCCGGACTCTACGCCGGCATCGGCGGCATTCTTCTGACCAGCCAGCTCGGAACCGTTAATGGCAGCTTGGGGACGGGCCTGGAACTGCAGATCATCGCAATTGCCGTCCTGGGAGGGACCAGCCTCGCAGGCGGCAGCGGAAACCTCGTCGGGACGTTTATCGCCAGCGCCCTGCTGGCCATGATCGCATCAGGGCTCAATCTAATGAACGTTCCCTCGTTCTATCAGTACCTGACTGTCGGACTCCTTCTCATTATGGCCCTGTCCCTAGACAGCGCAGGCCGGAGAATTCAAAAGAAGAGATTGCTGAAGGTTTCGAGCCAATGAGTCTAAATCAAGAAACTATGACCGCTTCGCACCCGCGTCTGGACCCACCAGCGAAAAAGAAGTCGGCGCATGTCGGCCCGCTCGGTGCAGCCTCGAGGTATTACCTGCAGATCATCGTCGTCGTGCTGGCCGGCATCTTGTCCCTGGTGATTCCTACGTTTTCCACGGGATACAACATCCAGAACATCCTGACCCAGGCTTCGTTCAGCGGCTTGATTGCATGCGGGATGACGCTGCTGATCGCGGGCGGACTTTTTGATCTGTCGGTCGCGGGCATGCTTGCCGTCGTCGCCGTGGTGACCGCGAACGTACTTCCGCACTCCACGATAGGTCTGGCCATCGTCACGGCCTTGGTGACGGGAACCGTCCTCGGCGTCATCAACGGCTTGGTAGTCACCAAGGCGGGCATATCGCCGTTCATCGCGACCCTGGGAATGTTCAACGTGTATCTGGCGCTGGCCTTCATACTCTCGGGTGGACAGGTCGTCCCTATTCCGTCGGTCCATTTTCAGCAGCTAGGCACCATGAAGGTAGCCGGCATTCCGCTGGTATTCCTGGTCTTTGCCTTTGTCTGCCTCGGTTCCCACTTCCTGCTGCACCTCACCCACTTCGGCCGCAGGTTGCGGGCCGTCGGCAGCAGCGAGACGGCTGCCCGCATGGCCGGCATCCGGGTGGATCGGGTGAAGATTACGGCCTTTGCGGTCACCGGCCTCTTCACGGCAGTTGCTGCCGTCGGTCTTTCGGGACTGCTCTCCTCGGCCAACGCCACCATGGCATCGGGCATGGAACTCAGCGCCATTGCCATCGCCGTCGTGGGCGGAACCGCTCTACGAGGAGGTCAGGGCACTCTCCTGGGAACGTTTACAGCTGCGCTGTTCATGACGATGATCAGCACCGCCCTGAACCTTCTGCAGGTCAGTTCCTACTGGCAGTACATCGCCACCGGCATCATCCTCATCGTTTCCCTGATTCTCGGAAGCCTGCGGCGCGGGGACGTCGTCCGCGGGGCGTCGTAATCCTGTATCGAAAGCACCAGAACCCCAGCGATTGAAAGTGAGATCACTTATGTCCATCAATAGGCACGCAGCGGGCAAGACGGCCGTAGTCACGGGGGCCTCGGGGGGCATCGGCATCGAGACCAGCCGCCGGTTGGCCCAGGAGGGATACCGGCTCGCTCTAATTGATTATTCCGACGAAGCCGTCGCCAAGGCGGTGGAAACGGTGCGCGAAGAATTCCCGGAAACCGACTTGCTCGGCATTCCCTGCGACGTCACCAGCGAGGAATCGGTTGCCCTCGCATCGGAACGGCTGCGCACCTGGACCGAGGAAGTCCAGGTGGCAGCATTGGTCGCCGGAGTCCTGCAGGAAGCAGCCCCCGTGGCCGAGCTGACGGCCAAGGAATTTGACCGAGTCATGGCCACTAATCTGCGCGGGGTGTTTCTGGCATCCCGCGCGCTCATCCCGTTCCTGCCCCAGAATTCCGGGGCCTCACTGGTCACCATCGCGTCGTGGTCCGGCCAGTTGGCCAGTGCTTTCTTTTCCGCCTACTGCGCTTCCAAGGCTGGAGTGATCGTTTTTACGCAAGCCTTGGCGGCCGAACTCGCCCCGAAAGGAATCCGGGCCAATTCGATCTCGCCCGGAAACATTGCCACGGGCATGCACACAACGGCTCTCCAGATCGAAGCGGAACAGCGGGGGATCAGCTTTGAAGAGATGAAGTCCATCGAATGGGCCAAGATTCCGCTCGGTTACGCCGGGTCGCCAAAGTGCATTGCCGACGCGGTGGCGTTCCTGGCCTCCAGCGACGCCTCGTACATCACGGGGACATCGCTCGATGTCAATGGCGGCGTCCATTTCAGATAAATATTCACAACCCTTTAGGAGCAGCATGGATATTCGCAGGAATGACGGCCCTCTGGTCGTCGAACACAACGGCACCGCCACAACGCGTTTCTTGGTGGAGAAGGAAGAGCTTCGCCAGGAGACGATGGGAGGATACCTCGAACTGGTCTCGCGTTTTACGCTGGCACCGGGCAGCAAACTGGAACCGCACTCGCATGATTCCGACGAGTTGTACTACCTGCTGGAAGGCCAGGCCAAGATGCGGGTTGACGACGAGATTTCCACACTCAACCCTGGCGATCTGGTGCGTATTCCCCCGAACGCCATCCATTCGATCTGGCCGGCCAACGATGGCGAACCGATCACCGCCCTGGCCATGGGATTCAGCTACATGCCGGCTGACAGGGTCGGCTACACGGCATACCCGGATAACGGCGAGCCCCGGTGGGTTCCCCACGGGGAGGACTAAGCCGGTGGAACAACGAGCAGAAGCCCCGCGCCGGGTCGCGGTCGTCACAGGCGGTGGCCAGGGTATCGGATTGGCCATCGGCGAGCAGTTGGCGGCTGAAGGGGCCCACGTCGTCGTCGCTGATCTCAATGCTGAGAACGGTATGCGGGCGGCGGACCATTTGGGCGGATCGTATGTCGCAATGGATGTCACCGACATTTCGAGCATCGCCCGTGCAGCTTCCGAGGTGTTCAGATCACTGGGGCGGGTGGACATCTTGGTGAACAACGCCGGCATTGCCCATGAGGATGCCTCCCTGGACCTGTCCATGGAGACATGGAACCGGGTCATGGCAATCAACCTGACGGGACCGTTCGCGGTCACTCGGGAATTCGGCCGGATCATGACGGAACAGGGATCGGGAGCCGTCGTCAATATCTCCTCCATTTCGGCGTTTGTCGGTACCAGCCCGGAATTTCACCTCGCGTATGACGTTTCGAAAGCGGGGGTATCCCAGATGGCCCGCACCCTTGCGGTCGAATGGGCACCATTGGGGGTACGTGTTAACGCCGTGGCCCCGGGCAGGACTCGGACACCGATTCTGGAAGGTGTGGGAGACAGCGATCCGGGGCGCATGGAACAGTGGCTGGCCCAAGTGCCGCAACGACGCATTTTCGAACCGGCCGAGGTAGCGGCGGCAGTGTGTTTTCTGGCTTCGGAGGCCGCCAGCGGGATAACAGGGCACACGATGGTGGTGGACGGAGGCCAGACGGTGTCGTAGACACACGAACCTTGAAATCCGAAGGATGAACAGCCACCATCGGGTCGCCGACCGGAGACCAGTTCCCTCATCCCGTCCAAGGAACGGGATGACGGAACTGGTTTTTGCCGCGCCCGAGCACATCGAAGAAGTGCTGGGCACGGCACTCGTTCGGACCCGAGCGCGGAACTTCCAATCCGAGCTCTGCCAGACCAAAAATCGGTGCCTCCTCCCGCATCCTCGGCGGGGTCTATGGGGTATATCGGCTGTGCCGCGATCCTGAACACCGGGTTTCTGGAAGAGGAATCCCTCGAATCCTGGCGGAAGACCTGGGAGGTTAACGTCCTAGGAAACGTTATGGCGCTCAAAACCCTGATGCCGGTATTCGCCAGCGCCGAGTCGGCCTCGGTCGTATCGGTGAGCAGCATCGACGCAGACTTCGGAGAACAGCAGTTCGCCTGGTACGCATCGTCGAGGGCTGCGCTTAGCGGGGCGATCCGTTCAATCGCGCTCGACTACGGCCGGTCCGGGGTGAACATCAACATCCTGGCGCCGGGACCGATGCGGCGGGGCTGTTCAACCGCCACCTGGCCTCGGCTGACGATCCGGAACGGTTCCTGGCCACCCGCGAGGCCCGCCAGCCGAAGGGCCGGACCACCGGCGCCGACGGGGTCGCCAACGTGGCGCTGTTTCTCGCGTCTAAGCAGGCATCAGCCGTGTTCGGGAGCACCGTCGTCGCCGATGGCGGACTGACCGCTGGATTTGATTTCCTCACTGGCGAAGAAGGCGCGGCGGTAACAGCAAAGAAGTAAAGAAGCCAGGACGAGGAACCCAGGTCTGATTGAGGCAGGCGCGAAGGCACCGCGGCAGAGTCGGCCGTTCAGCAGGAAAGCTGACTCATGGACAGGAGTCGGATACCCGAGTCATATGCTCCCAGTACGTGCGACCTCGCGGCGATGGAAGCTTCGAGAGCTGCCACTATAAGACCCAGCCGACATTCTTGCTGGATGGTGGACGGCTTCACGGTAGGCTCCCATTGATGGGAGGTGAGCGTTTCAACCCCTTGCAGGTGCCCGTACCCTCGGAATGCGGCCCCGTGAGCTGGGTTCCCTCGTTCTACGGCGGCACCATAGACGGGATCAGCGTTGATGTGCCGGGAGCCATCGGTACAGGGTCGGTACGGACACACCCAGGTTTGAAGCGACTTCCTTGGCCGGCATGCCTTGGGCCAGGAGTTTTCTGGCTGCAGTCACCTTGCTGGCATCCATCAGCCTTTTGCGGCCCCCGAAACGGCCCTGTTCTCGGGCTGCCACCAGCCCGGCCTGAGTGCGTTCGATCATGAGTTCGCGTTCCATTTGGGCGAGGGATGCCATGACGTGGAAGAAGAACCGCCCGGATGCGGTGGTAGTGTCGATAGATTCGGTTAGGCTGACGAATCCGATGCCTCTGCTGCTGAGTTCGCCGACGAAGCCGATAAGATCCTTGACACTGCGTCCGAGGCGGTCGAGCTTCCAGACGACGAGAGTGTCGCCTTCGCGCAGGTTATCGAGGGCCCGGGAGAGTTGTTCGCGCTGACTTTTGGCTCCACTCGCCGTGTCTTCAAAAATCCGATCGCATTCCGCATCCCGTAGCGCCCGGCGCTGCAGGTCCAGCTTCTGGTCCCGGCCAGAGACCCTGGCATAGCCGATACGGTGTGCGCGCATGGTGTTGACCGCCCCTTCTCAAAACCCGTAAAGATAGCCTCCACTAATCGTAGAGTTTCGAGAACATTTTTTGAGAAGGTGTCGAGGTGGTTTTCCGCTCATATTTTTCTCAGTTGCCCTGGTTCTCGATTTCCATCGTTTTCAAGAAGCGATGGCTCTGACAAGCCCAGAACCCTCGTCAGAGCCAGCATCGTGTTCGTCTGTCAACCACGCACCCCCTGTTCACCCGCGCGCACACGCCGTCAGTTGCCGGTATTCAACTTGCACCGGAGCGGCCACTTAGGGCGGCGACGCCTGTCCTGGCCCCTTACGGTCGGGCAGGGGGCATTACGCATAAGTTGGCATTAAAGTATCGACTGTGCGGATTGGACTGCGTCACACTGAAGTACATGGGTGTAGTTCACGATGACGGGGCGGCCCGGGACGTGTCTGCTCTGAACCTCCCTGACGTTGGAAAGGTTGTTCAGCCCAGCAACGGCATCCCGCCCTGGGACTTGGTGCTGCCGGATTCGGAAGCTACTTCCGCCTGTCGCTCGTTCCTAAGGGATGTCCACTCGCGCCTTGCGGATCTTACGGTTCGCTCCTACGCCCTCGACCTCCAGCGGTGGTTCCGTTTCCTGTTCGCTATTCGGGTGGAGTGGGATAAGGCTACTCCGCTCGAAGTGACCGATTTTTTCATCTGGATGAAGCATGCAAAGAAGAGCAACGGGAATCAGAATAAAAGGAAGCGGGATCCACGAATATCTCGAAATGCCATTACGGGCAAGCGCTACTTGGATGATTCATTTTCGCAATCGACGATAAGCCGTAATGAAACCGTCCTGTTCCTATTCTATGAATTCCAGCGTAGAAATGGGGCGGTCCTTAACAATCCGGTGAATCGGGGCCGTAGCGATGGCGGTCGGGCGAACGCTCATCGCAACCCGTTGCAAGGCCGTAAGCGCAAAAGCAGTAATCGACATGGCAACGGGACAAAGCGTCTGCCTCGTAGCATGCCTGATGATCTGTTTGACGAGTTCTTCCAGGCCCTTGGCAATGACCGCGACCGAGCTCTTGTGGCAATGTACGTGAGTAGCGGCGCCCGCCCCGCCGAGATTTTGGGCCTCGACGTGGGTGACATCGACCTGCCAAAGGGGATAGTAACCGTCACTCGCAAGGGCGGGAATGGGCAAGACCTCCCCATATCTTGGGATGCGGTCGCTTGGTACCGGATCTACCAAGGGTCGGCGAGCTCCTTCGCCCCGAGTGACCCGGCGTGGAAGACCGTTCGCGGTGAACCCCGTCGGCTGACATACGAAGCGCTCCGGGCGATGTTCCGAAGGGCCAACAAGAAAAACGGGACCAACTGGACCGCACACGATCTGAGGCATACCACTGCGACGCGCATGCTTGCTCAAGGTACTCCGGAGCGAACCGTCCAAGAGGTTCTTGGACACGCAACGCTGGAAACCCTGAAGGTTTACACAGTCCCTCATTTCGACGACATGGTCGCCGCAGTTCGGTCTACGCGAGGCGATGCCAGCGCGCCGATAGAACCCCCTAGCGCACTCCCATACGACCCAGATGACCTGGACATCCTCTTCGGTAGGTGATGCGTAGTGACTGAGACCTCTGTCGTTACCCGATACAGGACCCGGAGCGGCCCCGCCGCGACAGTTCGCAGGACCAGCAGTCAGATCAATTACGACGACCTGTTGCGAAGCCACCATTCTGATGAATCGTGGCCGGCCGCCACTGCGAGTATTGCTCAACTCGAAGAGCAGTCCCAGCAACTCTCGCTGGGACAGTACAACCAGTCATGGCGTAGTTTCAGTTTTCGCCGTCTGCTGGATCACCTCTCCGAGTTCCCCGGTGATACGTGGCAGGACCGTTGGGTCGCCGCCAATCACGAGGCCGACTACAAACAGTGGAAGGGCATTCCAGGTAATAAACAGAGAACTATGTACGGTCTGCACATGCTGCTAGTGACTGGGGCCGTTCGCCCGAGCTACGGATGGCTGAAAGCAAACCAATTCAAGACCTGGGGCCTCATATTGTCACTCCGAGACGCAGCCGGCTATGAACGGCTGGAGGCGGCGTTTGGGCAGATCGGCAAGAGCTTGTACGAAAACCGTGCTGCCGTGGTCGTCCTCGCGCACATAGCTTGTCGTACCGGGAAAGGTCCGCTCGACATCACCGGCGAAGATCTGTTGGTATATCAACGCGCGATGCATGTAATGCGAGAGTTGGGCACCAGGGTCAGCGTCAGTGGGGTCCACCACGCATGGGACTGCCTGCGTGTCATGGGTACTCTCAATCATCCCGCCGAAACCCTAAGACTTGCAAAGTTGCAAGGGCAATTCACCGTCACCGAATTGGTTGACCGCCACAACATTGCGTCCAGACAGGTTAAGGAATGCCTAATCCGTTATCTGCGGGCTCGAGAGGCCAAGATGGACCATTCTTCCTTGCGGGGCCTCTCCCATGTTTTGTGTGGCCTTTTCTGGAAGGATATTGAGCAGCACCACCCCGGCATCGAATCCCTGGCTCTCAGCGAGGAGGCCGCGGCGGCATGGAGGCAGCGCGTGGCCGTCAAAGCCGACGGCACTGAACGCCGGGGGCGGTTTAATGTCATGCTGCAGGTCCGCGCGATGTATCTAGACATTGCGAACTGGTCGCAGTCCGATACCTATTGGGTACGATGGGTTGCGCCCTCGCCCGTCACAGAGAACGACGTAGCCGGGTACGGGAAGCAACAACGGGAAAATAAGGCTCGTTCGCACCAGCGGACGCGCGAACGTGCGCCTGAAGTCGATCGCCTGCTGCTGGCAACAGAGGTACAACTCCGACAAGTCGAAGGATGGCTGGCCGAAATTGCGCCACTACCAGTCGGCAGTGTCGTGGAGTTCCAAGGAGTAAAGTGCAAGCGCATCGGCACGAGCAAGGTCATGCTTCGGCCGCTTCGCGCGACGAGCCAACGCGATGACATCAACCTCACGACGCGTGAAGAAGATGCCTTCTGGGCCTGGGCCATTGTTAACCTTCTCCATCAGACCGGCCTACGCATCGAGGAACTGCTCGAACTTGACCAGTTCTCGATCCAAAGGTTCAAGCATCCTAAGACGGGCGAGGTAATTCCGCTGCTGCATGTCTACCCGTCAAAGAACGGCACAGAGCGACTTCTGGTCGCGTCGCCCGAACTCGTCCACGTGTTAGCGCGTATCGTGCATCGACTCCGGCAGGCAGACGGGACAATACCGCTGACGGTCCGTTACGACACCCAGGAGAAGGAGGCCCTCCCACCCGCTCCGCTACTGTTTCAGCGCTACCGCAGCAGGTGGATCGCATTCTCATACCAATATGTCTACGCCCTCATGGACAAGGCAGGAGAATGGGCTGAAATCACACACGCCAACGGCAGGCCACTAAAATTCCGGCCGCATGATCTACGCCGTATTTTCGCCACGGAGGCGCAAAGCAGTGGGGTGCCCATTCACGTTATTGCAGCTCTTCTTGGGCATGAGTCCATTGAAACCACTTCAATATACGCGGCAGCCTATCCGGAGCAAATTATCAGTGCGCACAGTCATTTCATTGCTCAGCGGCGCGCCTTAAATCCGCAGGCCGACCAGCGTGATATTACCGAGAAAGAATGGGAGGAGTTTCAGCAGTATTTTGTTGAAAGGAAGCTCAGCCTCGGTTCCTGTGGGCGTGCCTGGGGCACATCGTGCGAACATGAGCACGCCTGCGTTCGTTGTGGCCTGCTCCGACCGGATCCGGAAGCGCTCGACCGGTTCATCGATATTCGGAACAACCTTCGGGACCGCATCATTGAGGCCAAGGAGAATGGCTGGTTTGGTGAGGTGGAAGGGCTGGAGGTCTCGCTGCTGGCAGCCGAGGATAAGATTCGACGACTGCGGGGACTTACGGACCGGCCTGATGAGCCCACCTTTCTAGGGCTCCCTTCTGTTCGTCCGACAGGGCCCCAGCCGTAGAGAAGGTCCGGAGAAGGCAAGGAACTGGCCGAGCGGCACATCGAGATCGCCAAGGGCCTGCCCCACAACAAGGGCATCGTGGACCGGGACCTGGCGGTGTTCCTGGCCGGCACCCCTCAGATGGACGCCTACCGGCGCGACCTGTGGTGGGCCCAGGACTTCGCCGCCCGGTCCCGGTCGGTCATGATGGCCCTGTTCAAGGAGCAAATTGCCCGGCACTTCGCCCCGGTGAAGGTCACGTTCGGCGAGGAGATCAACGTCTACCACAACTATGTGGCCGAAGAGGTCATCGACGGCGAGACCATGCTGGTCACCCGCAAGGGCGCGATCCGAGCGGGCAGGGGCGACCTGGCCCTGATCCCGGGCTCGATGGGCACCGGCTCCTACGTGGTCCGCGGCCGCGGCAGCGACGCCTCCTTCCAATCGGCCTCGCACGGGGCTGGACGGAAGATGTCCCGCAACGCGGCCAAGAAGGCGTTCACGGTCAACGACCTGGTCGCCCAGACCGCCGGTGTCGAGTCGCGCAAGGACCAGGCGATCGTGGATGAAATCCCGGGCGCGTACAAGGACCTGCATTCGGTCATCGACGCGCAGCAGGACCTGGTCGAGGTCGTCCAGCACCTGCGGACCGTTCTCTGCGTCAAGGGCTGAGCAGGCGCTTCGCCGGCAGGACCTCCAGCCGCCGCCCGGTCCACGGCCCGCAGCGTGCGCGGCACGGACCGGGCGGCATCGGCCGGAGCACCGACCGGACCCCCTCACGCTCCCAGATACGCGTCCCGCAGCAGCATCTCGTCCGCCAGCAGGTCGCCCGGGTCGCCCTGGAAGGTCACGGCGCCGTTGGCCACCACGAGCGCCTCGTCCGCGATCTCCAGGGCCAGGTGGGCGAACTGCTCCACGAGCACCACGCCCACGCCGCCGTCGGCAATCTGCCGGATGACCGGCAGCAGGCGGCGGAAGACCACCGGCGCCAGCCCCAGTGACATCTCATCGATCAGCAGGTACTTGGGTGCGGCCAGGATGGACCGCGCCAGTACCACCATCTGCTGTTCCCCGCCGGAGAGCAGCGCGGTGGGGGAGTCGAGGCGCTTGTGCAGCTCCGGGAAGAGCTCCACCGTGCGGTCAATGTCCGCGGCATCCCGGGAGACGAGCCGCAGGGTCTCGCGCACGGTCAGCGAGGGAAAAATCGTCCTGCCCTGCTCAACGTGCTGGATACCGTTCCGCGCCCTGGTCCGCGGCGAGGCCGACCGCAGGTCGGTCCCGTCGCAGATGATCAGGCCGTCGTAGGTGCCGAGCACGCCCGAAACGGCTTCCAGCAGGCTGGTCTTGCCGGCGCCGTTGGGGCCCACCAGGGTCAGGACCTGGCCGGGGCCCACCTCGAAGGAAATGTCATGGACAACCGGGCCGATGCCGCGGCGGACGGCCACGTTTTCCAGCTTGAGGGTCATTGGGTTTCCACCTCTCCCATGTATGCGGCCAGGACCTCCGGGTTGGTGAAGACCTCGTTGGAGGATCCGGCGGCGATGACCTCGCCGAAATTCAGGACGGTGATCTCCGTGCAAACGCTGCGGACCAGGTCCAGGTCGTGTTCGATCACCAGCAGGGTGACGCCGAACCGCCCGGGAATTTCGCGCAGCCGTTCGGCGAAGCGCAGGTGCTCTTCGTGGGAGAGCCCGGCGGCCGGCTCGTCCAGCAGCAGCAGCTTGGGCCGCGCGGCCAGGGCCGCCGCCACCTCGATCAGGCGCCGCGTTCCGACGTCGACCATCTGCAGGGGAGCGTCCGGCGCGGGGCAGCCGAGGAACTCCAGGGCCTCCGCGGCCTCCTGCTGCCCGGCCGAAGCGCCCCCGACGAACCGGACGTAGGTACCGACCGACATGGTCGGCGGGACGCGGTCCTGCTGGAAGGTCCGCCGCAGGCCCAGGTGCGCCCGCCGGTGCGGCGGCACGGCCTGGACCGGCTCGCCGGCCAGCAGGATCCGGCCCTCGTGCTGCGGCAGGAAGCCGGTGAGCGCGTCGATGGTGGTTGACTTCCCGGCGCCGTTTGGCCCGATCAGGCCCATGATGGAACCCTCGCGCACATGGAAGCTGACGTCGCTGAGCGCCTTCAGGGCGCCGAACTGTACGGTCAGGTTCCGCACGTCGAGCAGGACCTTGCCCGAGCCCTGGGGCAGTTCGCCCGGGAGCGGTTCGAGGCCGGCCAGCCGCGAGTCGGTGTGCAGCAGGCCGCGGCCGCGGCGCCGTTTCACCAGTTTGTTCCGCAGGTCGGCGCCCAGGCTGGAATTCATGGTCAGCGCCTGGACCCCGAGGAGGGCGAACGCGACGTTGGACCAGTCCAGCGGCACGCCGACGCGCTTGAGCAGTTCCGGGAGCAGGACGAACACCACCGCGCCCAGGAAGGCCATCTCCAGGAAGTGCGCCCCGACGACGATGCTCAGCACGTACAGCCCGAGGGAACCGATGGTCTGGAAGGTGGTGAAATTGACCTGGGCGATCTGCCCCACGGTCAGCCCGCCGGCGATGCCGCCCGCGAAGGCCGAGACGGCGAAGGCGGTGAGCTTGGCGCGGGTGACGCTTTGGCCGACGGCGGCGGCACCGCGCTCGGAGAACGCGACGGCGCGCCAGGCGGCACCCCAGCGGCCGCGCTGCAGCCGGCCCACGGCCAGCACCACCAGCAGGGCAACGACGGCGGTGAAGAGGAAGTACCCGCGGTCCCCGGCGTTGGAAAAGGCGATGCCGAAGGGCCGTTCGATCCGCTCCACCGAGGAGGCGTCCGGGAAGGCGGTCCGCTGGAAGGTCAGGTCCACGGCCGCGGCGATTCCCAGGGTGACGACGGCGAGGTTGACCCCGCGCAGCCGCAGCGCCGGCAGGCCGACGACGACGCCGACCAGCGCCGCGGCAACACCGGCGGCCAGCAGCGCCAGCGGGAAGGCGAACAGCCCGAGCGAGGCGGACAGCTTCTGCTCCAGGAGCAGGTATTCCAGCACCCAGGCCCCGATGGCGGCGAAGGACAGCTGGCACAGCGCCATCATGCCGGCGGTGCCGGTGACCACGCCCAGGCCGATAAGGGAGATCCAGGCGATGAGCACGGAGGTTCCCACGAAGACCCAGTAGGCCGGCAGCGTGACGCCGAGCGCCAACGCCAGGACCAGTGCGGCGCCGCACGCCGCGAGCGTTCCGCCCTTGCCGGAGAGCACCTGTTCAGCGCGCAGCATCCCACTTCTCCTTTCGCTGGTTCCAGAGCAGGAAAACGATGACCGCCAGGATCGGGACCCAGTCCTTGAGGTTCACCAGCTGCGGGAAGGCGGTGAAGAGCCCCTGGAGCCCGCCGATGAGCAGGCCGCCGGCAATGGCCAGTTCCGCGCTCCGGAAGGCGCCGACCAGCGCGGCCGCCGCGGCCGGCACCATCAGGTTCGCCATGGAGGAGGCGCTGGAGACCTGGGTGCTGCCCAGCATGAAGACTGCCAGTCCGGAGACGGCGCCTGAGAACGCCCAGACGGCGACCTGCCAGCCGGTCACGTTGACCTTCAGCAGGGCTGCGGCCCGGGGATGGTCGGAGATGGCCCGCAGCCGGATGCCCACCGAGGTGTAGCTGAGCAGCAGCCGCGCCGCACCGGCAATGGCCACCGCCAGCACGAGCATGGCCACCCCGGCCTTGGTGACGACGATCGGTCCGCTGCTGAAGGCCGGGCCGACGAACAGCGGTGCCAGCGGCTGCGGACGGGTGCCGAAGAGGATGGAGGACAGCGACAGCAGCCCCATCAGGACGGCGACCGTGACCGCGGACCGGGCGGTCGCGGAGGCCTGGGCCAGCCAGCGGCTGACCACCCAGCCGACGACGACGGAGATCGCCGCGGCGGCCGCGATGGACAGCGCAGCCCGCCCCAGCGGGGACCCGTGGGCCCCGACCAGGCTCAGGGACAGGTAGGCGGCAAAGACCCCGACGGCGACCTGGGCGAAGTTGATCACCCGGGTGAGCATGGCCATCAGGGTCAGCAGGACCCCGAAGGTGGCGTAGATGGCGCCGGCGCCCAGGCCGACGATGAAAGACGGGAAGACATCCACGGAAAGCTCAGTTCTTGACGGCCTTGGTGGCCACCCAGCCGCGCTTGCCGCCGTCGAGCACCGGCCCGAGCGGGGTCCACGCGGTCTGGCCGGCAGCGAGCTTGACCGGGTACACGGTCTCGTTCGGGTGGTGGGCGTCGGCCTTGCCGAAGATCCACTCGTCCTGGGCCATCGGCTCGTTCACGCTCTGCTTCATCGATTCGGCCGCCTTGGTGAACGCCTCGCGCGTCGGCTCGCCCTTGATGGACTCGAGGATGTTGATGAAGTACTTCGCGGCCAGGTAGCCGCCCTGGGCGAAGGAGGTCTTCTCCACCTTGTGCTCGTCCATCACCTTCGACCAGTCGGCGCTGGCGTCGTCGGAACCGCCGTAGGGGGCGAACTCGGCGGGCACGTAGATGTCGCCCTGGTAGTTGGCGGTGGCGGCGAACTGGTCCGAGTACACCGCGGTGGTGGCCAGCACCGGCAGGTTCATCCCCTGGTTCGCGGCTTCGCCGAGGAAGCCGACGACGGCGTCGGCGACGTCGTTGATGAACACGGCGTCGCAGTCCTGCGAGCGCAGCTTGGAGATGTTGGCCGCGTAGCTGGACTGGCCGCGGGTCAGGCTGTCATCCAGGTACGCCAGATCCTTGCCGGTGGCCTTTTTCCAGGCATCGATGGACTGCATGACCGCGGGCTTGGCCGAGGCCGGCTCGGTGGTGATGACGGCGCAGATCTTGTTGAACTTCAGGTCCTCGGAGCCGTAGCTGAGGCTCATGAAGGAATCCAGGAAGGGGCCGGCATTCACCGGCGAGAAGTTCGGCGTCGTGAAGCACTCGGGCGCGGAGCCGACGGCGGGGATGCTCACGATGCCGGCGTCCTCGTAGGCGCGGTGGTTGACCGCGCAGTCGACGAGCGAGGCCGAACCCACCATGGCGATCGCGCCGGCGCCGAGCGCTTCCTTGGCGGCGGTGGCCGCGGTGCCCGGGTCGGTCTTGTCGTCGATCACGTTGAACTGGACCGGGCGGCCGTTGAGGCCTCCGGCCGCGTTGTAGTCCTCGAAGACGGCCTGCGCGGCTTTGGACGCCTCCGGGAAGAAGGAGAGCCCGCTGAGTGCGGACACGACGATGGGTTCGCCGGTGGCCGCGTTTTCCGAGCCGGAGGACGAACCGGCCGAGCAGCCGGCAGTCAGGAGCAGGGTGGCGGCGGCCGTGGCGGCTGCCGCGGTCCGAAGTCGGCGTGAGGTCATGTTGTTGCCTTTCAGCGTGTGAGGTAGCGCCGCGGTCACAGGAGGAGATCCCCGGGCGGCGGAGCGGGCCAAGCCCTTTCGAGAAGCCTAAGGAGCGCAAATTGTGGCGTGGGGCACAACACTTACGATTCCGCGCACTAAGAAAACTGGTCGCTATCAGCGCTGCTTTTGGAAAATGTGGTCAACCGACAGCATCCCGGGACCCGTCAAAACGGGTCCCGGGATGCTGGTCCCGGCCGCTCAAGAGCGGCAGCCTGCGTGCGCCGAGGCAGGTGGGGATATGGTCAAAGCCGCTTGACGCCGATGGTGTGGGCGGTGGTGAACTCCTCGATGGCCCATTCGCCGTTGAAGCGGCCCAGGCCGGAGTTGCGTTCGCCGCCGAAGGCCACGTGGGCCTCGTCCTGGACGGTCATCTCGTTGATGAAGGTCATGCCGGCCTTGACCCGCTGGGCGAACCGCACACCCCGGTCCAGATCCTGGGTGAACACCGCGCTGGACAGTCCGTACACGTGGTCGTTGGCCAGGGCCAGGGCGTGCTCCTCGTCGTCGGCCTTCAGGATCGCGACCATCGGCCCGAAGATCTCCTCGCGGGCGATCTCCATGTCCGCGGTGACGTCGGCGAACACGTGCGGGGGCACCACGCGGCCCTCGACCTGCCCGTCAAGCACCGTGCGGGCACCGGCGGCCCGGGCGCCGTCGATCTTGGCTTTCAGGCCCGCCAGCTGGGAGTCGTTGACCACCGGGCCCACCAGGGTGCCTTCCGCCGAGGGATCGCCGAACGGCACGGCCCGGGCGGTGGCGGTGAACTTCTCCACGAACTCGTCGTAGACCGGGGCGGCGACGATGATCCGGTTGACGGACATGCAGATCTGGCCCGAGTGCAGGAAGGTGCCGGGCACGGCCTGCCCGACGGCGGCCTCCAGGTCGGCGTCGTCCAGCACCACGAGCGGGGCGTTGCCGCCGAGCTCCAGGGAGACCTTCTTCAGGTGCTCCCCGCCGCTGGCGACCCTGCCGACATTCCGGCCCACCGGCGTCGAACCGGTGAAGGAGATCAGCCGCGGCACCGGGTGCGCGACGAACTCATCGCCGATCTCCGAGCCGGCGCCGGCCACCACGGACAGCACGCCGGCCGGCAGGCCGGCCTCCTCGAAGATCCGGGCGATCAGCAGGCCGCCGGTCACCGGGGTGTCGCTGGCCGGCTTGAGGACGACGGCGTTGCCCAGGGCCAGCGCCGGGGCCACCGAGCGCTGGGACAGGTGCAGCGGGAAGTTCCACGGGCTGATCACCCCCACCACGCCGACCGGCTTGCGGTAGACCCGCAGTTCCCGGTCCGGGGTGTTCGAGGGGTGGATGGTGCCGTGCACGCGGGTCGGGAACGAGGCGGACTCCTGCGTGATGCCCACGGCCAGGGAGACCTCGATGTTGGCCTTGAGCACGGTGGAGCCGGACTCCTTCACCAGCCACGACACGATTTCTTCGCGGCGTTCCTCGAGGAGTTCCGCTGCGCGGCGGATAATGCGGGCCCGCTCGGACGGTGCGGTGGCGGCCCAGCCGGCCCGGGCAGCCTCGGCGGCGCGGTAGGCCTCGTCCAGGTCCTCGCTCGAAGCCTGGCGGATTTCGGCCACCACCGAGTCATCGAACGGGTTTCTGTCCGTGTTCACCTTCTCCGAACGGCCCGCGCGCCACTCGCCGGCGATGAACTGGATGTCCACAGGCCGCCCGGCGAACGTGGCGGTCATAGTCTCTGCAGTCACAGTCATGTCTTACTCCTTTATGGGGTTCGCTACCGCCCTGCCGATGGCTGGCGGCGGATCGTGTGGTGGTCGTACCGATTTGAGATGTCCGGGGTTGTAGTGGCGCCGCGGCGATGGCTGACCCGGTCCTATCGTGCAGGCCTCAGCGCTGCCCTCTGGACCGGCCAGTACCCACGTTGATGACGTCGAGGTCCTGACCGACGATGAGGCGACCGCTGAACCCCTTCTGGGCGTTCCGCCATTCGCGCTCGGGCCGGTGCGGGGGGACGAAGTGGTGCAGCACAAGTTTCTTCGCCCCCGCCCGCTCCGCTACGGGGCCCACGTCCTCGATGGAGGTGTGCGCGGACAGCAGGTGCTGGACCAGCCCTTCCTGCTGGGGAGTACGCGGTTTGGGAAAACCTTCCTCCACGGCGGCCACGGACATGACCTCGTGCAGCAGGACGTCTGCGCCGTCCGCGAGCCTGATCAGGTTGTCCGAAGGGCTGGTGTCACCCGAGAAGACGACGGAGCCGTCCTCCGTATCAAACCGGAACGCAAATGCCGGGAAGATCGGCGCATGCTGCACCAGGATGCCGGTGACCTTGACCCGGTCGTCCTCATAGACATCGATGGGATTCATGGCCGGATGCGGAGTGCCGTTGGGATCGGCCGCCAGCTCGGACGGCAGGACGATGTCGTGTGCCTCCACCAGATTGTGCGGAGAGGGCTTCCCATTGTCGCGGGACCTGTCGTTATAGTCGGTCGCGAAAGCCCTGATCAGGTGGTGCCACATAGCGGTGGTCCCGGGAGTCGGTTCCTCGGGCGCGACGATTGCAGGCTCTGGGACGCCCCCGAACACCGGAGGCAACACTCCTCTGTCGCCCGGGCCGATGAGCTGGACCGGAGGGTCCGCCCGGTCGAGGCCGGCGAACAGTCCCGAGGTGAAGAGGGTGGCCAGGTCGGAGACGTGATCGGAATGCAGGTGAGTCAGGAAGACCGCCCGCAGTCCGTCCAGCGGCTCGGCAGGAAGCTTGTTCCAGTTGCCCAGCCTTGCTTTCAGGAGCTGGTGGTAGATGCCGTGGCCGGCATCGACCAAGTAGTACCGGTCCCCCACGACGACTGCCGATGAGATGCCGTGACGGTCCGAGCCCTGCAGCAGGGACGGCCCTCCGGCTGTCCCGAGCAGCACCACGTGGGTATTCGATCGAGGGGTGCGATGGCCGGATGCGGCGGCCGGTGCCGCGGCTGTGGTGGCGAGGGCGGCAGTGGCCGCCCCGGCTCCGAGCAGGGCACGTCGCGTGACGGCACGTGCGGACGATTCGTTCATGAGTGGTGTCCTTTCAGGTGCTCCGGACGCGCCCCGTCGGGCCAGGCTCCGCGACGGAACCTGGCCCGAACAACAGGACGCTCGCCGGTGCCGGGATCAGGGGAAGACGACGACGGGCTTGAGGGTGGTGCCCTTGGCTGAGTCCTCGAATGCCTCGTTGATCTGCCCGAACGGGTAGGTCTTGACCAGCCGGTCGAAGGGGAACAGGCCGGCACGGTGCAGTTCCATCAGCCGCGGGATAAACACCGACGGGATCGACTCGCCCTCGACGATCATCTTGATCGTGAGGCCCATGGGCAGCGACGACCCAATGTCGAAGGTGGCGCTGGTCCCCAGTGCCGCCGCGCCGACCACACCGGCCGTCCCGCGCGGGGCGAGGGACTCGATCATCCCGGTGAAGACGGCCGGCACCCCGGTGGTCTCCAGCGCGTATTGCACGCCCTGCCCGGTGATCTTCCTGATCTCTTCGGCGGGGCTGCCGCCGTCCACCAGCACAGTGTGGGTCGCGCCGAGCTCCCGGGCCAGTTCGAGCCGCTCCGCGTTCCGGTCGACGGCGATGACCACGGAGCAGTGCGCCACCTTGGCGGCCATGACCGCCGACAACCCGACAGCTCCGGCGCCGAAGACGGCCACGGCGGAACCTGGCTCGGGGTCCAGTACGTTGAGGATTGCCCCGGCGCCCGTCTGGATGCCGCAGCCCAGCGGGGCGAGGATCTCCAGCGGTGCGTCGCGGTCGACCTTCACGGCGCAGCGGACGGGGACGTTCGCCAGGGCGGCGAAGGAGCTCTGGCCGAAGAAGTGGGAGGAGACCTGCTGTCCGTCCAGTGAGTAGGAGGTGCTGCCGTCGGTGCGGCGGCCGCCGAAGTTCCGGTCGAACATGTCCTCGCAGTAGGACAGTTCCCCGGACAGGCACCGCCGGCAGGTTCCGCAGGAGCTGAAGCTCAGCAGCACGCGGTCACCGGCCTCGAACCCGCTGACGCCCTGCCCGAACGCTTCGACGATGCCGGCTCCCTCGTGCCCCAGGACCGCGGGCAGGGGCGTCGGATACCACTGGTCGCGGACGATCGCGTCGGTGTGGCAGACCCCGCTGGCCACCATCCTCACCTGCAGCTCTCCCGGAGCCGGTCCGCCGACCTCCACCTCGGTGATGGTCAGCGGTGTCTCCGGGGCCGTGGCCACGGCTGCCATGGTCTTCATGCTGCTTCTCCTTCCATGGTGACGAGCACCTTGATGACATCCGACGCGCCCTGGGCGAGCCGTTCGTAGGTTGCGGGCACATCGCCCAGGGGGACGGTGTCGGTGAACATGGGTGTCGGGTCGAGCCTGCCCGCGGCCACCAGTTCCATCAGCGTGTCCATCTGCGTCAGGTCGCCCAGGCCCGTCCACACGGTGACGTTCTTCATGAGCAGGGATCCGAAGTCCATCGACAGCGGCTGGGCGGCGATGCCCAGCAGCGCGATCCGTCCGCCGACCGCGGCCAGGTCGCAGGCCATGTCCATGGTCGCCTGCACTCCGGCCGCGTCGACGATCGCCTCGGTCCCTCGCCCGCCGGTCAGCCCGGCGACGGCGTCGGCGGTATCCGGCCCGGGCCTCAGGACGACGTCGGCGCCCAGGCGCCGGGCCATCTCACCGCGCGACTCCACCGGGTCGATCGCGATCACGCGGGTGGCGGCGGTCAGCCGTCGTCCGGTGTGGACTGCCGAGAGGCCTACCGGTCCGCAGCCGATCACCACGAGGGTGTCGCCCGGGGCGGGGGCCGCCTGCAGCACGCCGGACCAGCCGGTGGTGAGCACGTCGCCCACGGCGATCGCGGCGGCGTCGCTGACGTTCCGGGGCACGTGGACCAGCGTCTGGTCGGCCCAGGGCACCCGCAGCACTTCGGACTGCGCGCCGCCCAGGCCGCCCATGGCCGGCCCGGAGCCGAGGATGCCGCCGCGCAGGCATCGCTGGTGCTGGCCCCGGGTGCACATCTCGCAGGAGCGGCAGTAGGGTGCCGCGGGTCCGGTGACGCGGTCGCCGATGCCGAAGCGCGTCACGGCCGGGCCGACGGCGACGATCTCACCGACGTACTCGTGGCCGAGCGGGAAGCCGGTCTCCGGGGTGATGTGCCCGGCCACGATGTGCAGGTCGGAACCGCAGATCGCCGCTGCGTGCACCCTGACGAGCGCGTCGGTGGGCTGCACCAGCTCGGGGGACGGCACGTCCGCCAGGCTCACCTGCCCCAACTCGGGGAAGAGGACCGACCTCACTGCCCGCTCACCACCTGGCGCGTGCAGGCCATCAGCGTCAGCGCCGCGTCGGAGCCGCCCACGGTGGCCGCGGTGTGGGTGGAGGTGTAGGCGAACACCAGTCCGGTGTCCGGGTCCACGGCCACCACGGACCCGCCGGCGCCCTGGTGGCCGAAGGACCGGCCGCCGAAGTACGGGAAGAACCCGTGGGCCAGTTCCACGCCCGAGCCGTAGCGGCTGACGTGCGCCAGCGTGCGGTCCATGCCGTGCCGCTGCTCGGCGATCATGCCCTCCAGCTGGTCCGGGGACAGCAGGGCCTCACCCTGCCCGAAGCCCAGGACCGCGTTGGCGACGGCGGCCAGGTCCCGCGCCGTGCTGACGCCGGACATGGCCGGCCAGTCGGCCTGGATGACCCGCGGATCGGAGAAGAACCCGGGCGAGTCCTGCAGGATCGGCACCATGGACCCGTCGGGCAGGGCCCGGCCGGAGGCCAGGTCCGCGGCCTGGGCCTCGGTGAGCACCGGAGCCTCGAAGGTCAGCGGGGCCACCCGGGGCAGCACGTCGTCGGGCGCGCCGAACCAGAAGTTGGCACCGGACGGTCCCGTAATGTGTTCGGCCACGTAGTCCTGCACCGTGGTGCCCGCCCCGTGGCGGAAGACCCCGGACATCAGCGCGCCGTAGGTGAACGGCTGGTATCCATGGTCCGTGCCCGGCTCCCAGCGCGGGTCCTGCTGCTCCACGGCCTCATCCAGCGCACCGGCCACCAGCTCGTCCGTGGTCAGCGGACGGTCGATGCCGTTGATCCCCGAGGAGTGGTTGAGCACCATGCGGGCGGTGACGGTGCGGGTGGCGTCCCGGTCGAACGCCGGCCAGGTCTCGGCCAGGGGACGGTTCAGGTCCAGCACGCCGTGCCCGTGGGCGTGGGCGGCGGCGAAGGCCACCAGCAGCTTGGAGACGGAGTACACCTGCACCGGGGTGTCCTGGTCCATGGAGCCCCCGGCCACATCGACCAGGGTCTGGCCGTTCCGGGTGACGACCAGCTGCGCGCCGCCGGCCGAGCGGGCCAGCGTGCGGGAGAAGGCCTCGCGGATCTCGGCTCCGGCTCCGGCGTGGGTGCCGGCGACCTCGGCGACGGGCGGCAGTACGGGGGTGGACGGCTGTGTCATGCTGCGGCCTCCTGTGCAGTGGCGTTCTGGAGCCGGACGGAATCGTAGAACCCCGGGGTTTCCCGGCGCGGGATGGCGATCCCGAACTTCTGCTCCAGATCGGTAATCAATTGGTCCAGGACTGCGATATCCACCTGGTTGACGTTGCGGCGCACGTCCAGGAAGGGGAAATCGCCCTTGAGGTTCGGCCGGAATTCCTCCCGGATATAGCGCAGCGCCTCGGCGTTCTCGCCCGTGAGGGTGGCCTTGATGTCCGCCACTACCAGCTGGGACAGCTGGTCGAAGGTGGCCCACGCGTCCGCGCGGCTCGGGTGCAGGACGCCGATCCCGTAGAGGTTGGGAACGTTCAGGGCCAGGGCGCCGAGGTGGAAGTGCGGATGCCCGGCCTCGTAGTCCAGGGCGCCCTCGGGCAGCCACGGGATGTCAATGTCGTAGCCGGTGGCGAACACCACCAGGTCGATCTGTTCGCGGCTGCCGTCCTCGAATTCCACTTCGGTGGCGTGGAAGCGCTTGATGTTGGGGCGGTGCTTCAGCGTGCCGTGCGAGAAGCAGTGCAGGGCCAGGTCGCTGACGATCGGCTGGGTCGAGCCCAGGATCACCCCTTCGGGCTTGGGCAGGCCGTACTGGCCCAGGTCGCCCACCGTGGACAGGGCGAGGTGGATGATATCGATCAGTTCCAGCTCGCCGGTGACGCCGGGAACCGGCGGCAGCGCGACCTTGCCGTTGAGCAGGTCCGGAGTGGGGACCCCGAAGACCTGCTTGGGCAGGAAGTGGTAGGCCCGGCGCGTGGAGAGGAACGCGGCGTCGGCGTGCTCGGCGGCGTCGACGGCGATGTCGACGCCGGAGTTTCCGGCCCCGACGATCAACACGCGCTTGCCGTCGAATTCCTCGGGGTCCCGGTAGAGGTTGCCGGTGATGATGGTGCCCTGGAACCCGTCCTCGCCCTCGAAGGACGGCTTGAACGGGTCCCACTGCTGGCCGCCGGCGTAGACGACGCCGCGGTAGAGCTTTTCGCTGCCGTCGCTGAACCGGACCGTCCAGGCGTCCGTGCCGGCGACGACCGTGGGCCTGGCCTCGGTGACCGCGAGCCCGAAGCGCGTCCGCTCGGTCAGGCCGTAGGCGTCGGACATCTTGCGGATGTACTCCAGCACCAGGCGCCAGGACGGGTACATCGGGTAGTCTTCGGGCATCGGGAAGTCCAGGAACCCGCCGAGCCATTTGCTGGTGATGAAATGGCAGGTCTCGTACATGGGCGAGCCGGGGTTGTCGATGTCCCAGATCCCGCCGGACGCCGAGTGGCGTTCCACGATGTCGATCTCGACGTCTGCCTTGAGCAGGGCGCGGGCCGCGATCAGCCCGCTGGGTCCGGCCCCGACCACCAGGTAGTTCTCCGGGGCGGCTTCGATGCTTGCATTCATGTCTTAGGTCCTTCCACCAAAACGCACTAGTCGGTGGCGTTTCCCTCGACGTTACTTGCGCCACATTCCGCTTTCTTTAAGCAGGGCGCAGCGGTCTGTTAGATCAGCGCGGGGACTGGTTCGCGAAGCATTGCTGGCGATAGGCACGCGGCGTCACGCCCACCTCGGCGCGGAACAGCGTGGAGAAATGTGCCGCGTGGACCAGGCCCCACCGTGCGCCGATGGCGGCGATGCCCAGGCTCTTCAGGGCCGGATTCGCCAGGTCGGACCGGCACCTTTCCAGGCGGCGGTGGCGGATCCAGGCCGCAACGCTGGTGCCTGCTTCGCGCGCCAGGTTATGCAGCGAGCGCACCGACATGAAATGGGCGTCCGCAATCATCACCGGGTCAAGGTCCGGATCGCCCAGGTGGTCTTCGATCCAGGCCACCACCGCGTTCCACTGCTCGAGCCTCGGGTCACCGGCAATCGCGCCCAGGGACGTTCCGATGTAAGTGCACAGGGTCTCGAACAGGTTGACAATGTTCTGTCCCAGGCGGTGCTGGACAAAGGCAGGCAGCAGGGCAAAACGCTTTTCCACGCCGACGATGGCTTCCAGCACGACGGACACCACGGGGTCCGTCCCGGACATGCGCAGGGCGAGCAGGGCCTCGGTCTGCTCGGGCTTAACGCCGACAAGTTCGGCGGGAATGACGACCCCCAGACCCTCGAAGGGCCCGTCCTGCTCGATCGTGTAGGGCTTCGAGGTGTCATAGATGGTGACGTCGCCGGGCCCTAATTGCGCTATCCGGCCGTTTTGGACCACCGCCCCGTGTCCGGCAAGGTGGAGGCACAAAACATAGTGCTGCCGGTTTCCCCCGCGCAGGTGCTGGGGCGTCCGCTCCAGCACGTGCGTGGAGGCGCTGACCCGGGACAGCCGGACGCCATCCCGCTCGAACGTCCGCATCGATGCTTGGAAGGCCTCGTCCGCTGCTGCGATTTTCGCCGGAGCAAAGGCGGATGCGACCCGTTCGCCCCATCCGTCGACATTGTCGAACTCGCTCGCGCTCTCGTGCGCCCCCGTTGAGTAATGCATGCTGCCTGCCTGTGCGTTCCGGAATCCAAGGGTTGGCAAGTGCCGGCGTGCCCGCTCCGGAGGGCGCAGGCACGCCATCCCAGTTTAGATCGGACAGTGACGTGAACCACTCTGGAGCGTGATCCAGCGCAGTTCGGGGAATTCCTCCACCGCGGCCCGGGACCCGAAGCGGCCCCGGCCGCTGGCCCCGACGCCGCCGAACTGGCCAAACGGTTCGAGGACTACGAACCCAGGTGCGAGGACTAGATGATTGAGTCCGTTTGGGTTCAGTGGTCACAGGCGGTCAGTGACCGTTTGCGGGGTGCTCCTGTGTGCCGTTGTGCCAGATCCGTGCGGCCAGGGCGAAGAGCCGGGCCGCGATCCGGGCGTAGACGCCGGCAGGGGTGCGTCCGCCGTGCTGCTCGAGGGTGAGCTGGCCCTTGAGTGTATCCCGGGCCAAGGCGGTGATGGCCTCGTGGACGCGCTCCTCTCGGCCACGGCCGCCCAGGCCCCGGCCTCGAAGCCATAGCTGCGCTCCACCGAAGACAGCTGCCCGTGCGGCAGCTCTGTTTGCCGTATCCGCTGCCGGGCCGGGGGACGGCGCGTAAAGTGGGCTTTGTTCCACGCCTGTCCGAGCGAGGAGGCGGCCATGAACGGCACACCCGGTATCGATGTTTCGGTTCCGCCAAGCGGAACCGGCTGCGTTGAATGCGAAGCCGGCGGCGGCTGGTGGCTGCACCTGCGGCGGTGTGCCCAGTGCGGCCACATCGGCTGCTGCGACAATTCTCCCGCGCAGCATGCCACCGCCCATGCCCGGTCAACCGGGCACCCGGTGATCCGCAGCTTCGAACCGGGCGAGGACTGGTTCTGGGACTACCGCAGCTCCGCTTATTTCCGCGGGCCGGACCTGGCGCCCCCGGCACACCGCCCGCTGGACCAGACGGCTCCGGGCCCGGCCTCGCGCGTGCCCGCCGACTGGGAGGAACAGCTGCACTGACGCGGCCCTGGGTCTGGACAGGGCTCCCGGGCGGGGCCACACTGGTCAGATCCCCAAGGAGGTGGGGTATGGCTTTTGAGTCCCGTGGATTCACCGGGCGCCGCCGGTCGGCCCCGCCAGGCCGGTTGCCGCCGGGACAATACGACGTCGGCAGCGGGTTCCCGGTGCTCTCCGCCGGTCCCACGCCCAGGGTTCCGCTGGAGAGCTGGGACTTCACCGTGCAGGGGGTTGTTGACCAGGTCCGCCGCTGGACCTGGGCGGAGTTCCAGGAACTGCCCCGTGAACCCGTCACGGCAGACATCCACTGCGTGACCAGCTGGTCGAAGTTCGATACCCGGTGGGAGGGCGTCGCCGTCGACACCCTGCTCGCCGGCGTGGCCACGGATGCCGGGTATGTCGTCGCCTTCTGCGACGGCGGGTACACGACGAACCTGCCGCTCGCCGACGTCGTCGGCGGCAAGGCCTGGGTGGTGGACACCTTCGACGGCGAGCCCCTCGCGGCTGAGCACGGCGGGCCGGCCCGGCTGCTCGTGCCGCATCTGTACTTCTGGAAGTCGGCGAAGTGGGTGCGCGGCCTCACGCTCACCTCGCTGGATGAACCGGGCTTCTGGGAGACCTTCGGCTACCACAACCGCGGTGACCCATGGCTGCAGCAGCGCTACGCCGGCGACTGACCTGGCAGCGCGCGGAGGTGCTCGCCGTCCGGCGCGAGACACCCCGTGCGTACCGGCTCACGCTCGCCCCACCGGATTGGCCCGGACACGTGCCGGGCCAGCACCTCGATGTGCGCCTGACCGCATCCGACGGCTACACGGCGCAGCGCAGCTACTCGATCGCCTCTGCTCCACAGCGCGCGGAGCTGGAGATCGTCGTCGAGCGGGTGGACGACGGCGAGGTTTCCCCCTACCTTACCGACGTGCTGCGCTCCGGGGACCTGCTTGAGCTACGCGGGCCGATCGGGGGCTACTTCGTCTGGCCGGACGGTTCGGATGACGCCGTCCAGCTCATCGCCGGCGGGTCCGGCGTCGCGCCGTTCCTCGCCATGCTCGCCCACCACCGCGCCGCCGCCAGCCCCGTGCCGGTCCGGCTCCTCTATTCCGCGCGCACCGCCGGGGACATCATCGGACGCGAGGACCTCGAGCACCCGCCGCCTGGCGTGACCGTCCAGGTCACCCTGACCCGCGGCACCCCGGAAGGGTGGACCGGGCTGACCGGGCGGATCGATGCCGCAGTGCTCGCCGCGCACACCGTCCCCGCGGCCCAGCGCCCGCACGTGCTGGTGTGCGGGCCAACCAGCTTCGTGGAAACTGTCGCCAGGGATCTTGTGGCCCTGGGACACGACAGCGGACAGATCAAGACCGAACGGTTCGGGGCGACAGGAGGCCAATGATGCATACCGAAGACCGGCCACCTTCCCGGCACCTGGACGGGAACGCCGCCGCCGGACCGCTCGCGGAACTGTTCACCGTCGACCTCAGCGTCGCGATAATGACCTGCGCCCACTGCGGACACTCCGCCCCACTCGCCACCTGCACCGCCTATGCGGATGCCCCCGCCCTCGTGCTGCGTTGCCCCGGCTGCACCGGCGTGATCCTGCGCTACTCATCCGACCGCGGGACGATCCGGCTCGACCTCACCGGCGCCCGGTTGCTCGCCGCCCCGCTCCCTGCCGAACAACAGCCGTAACCAGTGCTTTCCGTACCGAACGCTGCACAATCGCAGCGTCAGCAACCAGGCGGAAAGCCATGACCGATCCCTACCTGGGCAGCAACCAGCCGCCGGACCGCTTCTACAGGGCGGCGAAAAAATACGTGCGTTCCGCGGCACCGCAACGCCCGGAGACCGGGTACCGGAGGACCGGACTGCGTCCACGACGACGCTGTTCGGCGAGGCGGGGGATGTCAACGCGCCCCTCTCGCCGTAGGACGTCTTGATGGCCAATCTGCTAAGCCTCAAGTTGGAACGGCGGGACGTAAATCCGCTCGTCGCCGAAGGCGACGGGCCGGAGCAGCGGCTTCGCCGGACCCTGGATGATGCCCTTATGCGTCTTCGGGATGCGAAGCCCTTTGAATCCTATGCATCGTCCGAAGCTCGAGGAGGCCGGGGCCAGCGTGACTGCCGCGAACAAAGCCGCTGAAGACGTGACGAAATCGGACGCCGCTAACGTGCCCCTGTGTTCTTTTGTTCCTTGTCAAGCGGCCATGGGTGTCTTGGCCTCGGAGAGGGTGCAGTTGCCGAGCATGGCGAAGAGGACGTCGCAGCGGCGTCGGGCGAGGGTGATGATTGCCTGGCTTTGGCGTTTGCCCTGACCCGTTTGCGGTCGTAACAGGCCCGGGACAATGAATCCTTCAGGGCCGCGAACGCGGAGGGGAACAGGGCCCGTCAGGGACCTTGTTTCCGCGTCGCCGCCCAAGGGCGACGTCGAAAACAGTGCAGAAGTAGAACCGTAAGGACACGGCAGGGACTCATCACAGGTGTCGGCGCCAATGTGGCGTTTGCGTGGCCGAAACCAGCTGCTAAGATCGGCACGCTTTATCGGTTAAGCGCACTGCTTTTGCTGTTGGGGGAAACATGCCAGCTGATCCGCCGTTCCGTCCTGCCCAAATCCGGCAGGGAAAGCGGGCCGCCCCGATTTGGGCAACAGCCGCCGTCCTGCTCGTATCCGGGCTTGCCGGCTGCGGCCAGGAGGCAGCGAGTTCTACCGTTCCGGACTCCCGGCCGTCTCAGGCATCGTCACCCTTCACGGCCGGGCAGGCGGCGTCGACTCCGGACGCTTCCAACGCGTCCGCATCCGAAACGGCCAAGCCGACGCCCACGGCAACCCGGACCAAGACCGCAAAGGCAGAGCCGGAGAAGGCATCTGCCGGGACAGCGCTGGCCCAGCTGGAGACGATCGAGATCAAGGGCCGGGCCCCGAGGACCGGTTATGACCGGGACCTGTTCGGCAGCGGCTGGCTGGATCCGGACCGCAACGGGTGCGATGCCCGCAACGACATCCTCGCCCGGGACCTGACGAAGGAGACGTTCAGGCCGGGCACGCACAACTGCGTGGTCACCTCCGGGACGCTGGCCGATCCATACACCGCCACGACCATCGACTTCGTCCGCGGCAACGCCACCAGCATCCTGGTCCAGATCGACCACGTCGTCCCGCTCAGCGACGCCTGGCAGAAGGGCGCCCGGCAGCTGGCCCCGAACCAGCGCGAGGCCTTCGCCAACGACCCCCTGAACCTGCTGGCCGTGGACGGGCCCACCAACATGGCCAAGTCCGATTCCGACGCCGCCACCTGGCTGCCGCCAAACAGGGCATTCCGCTGCGAGTACGTGGCACTGCAGACCGCTGTCAAGGCCAAGCACGGGCTCTGGATGACGCAGGCCGAGCACGACGCGATCGAGCGGATCCTCACCAGTTCCTGCCCGGAGCAGCCGGTCCCGGATGATGACGGCGGCGTCACCGTGCCGGCGGCCGTGAAGCAGTCCGCCCCGGCACCCAAGGCGGTACCTGAGCCGAAGGTCCCCGACGTACAGGAGCCTGCCACCGGGTCCGTCTTTTACCAGAACTGCACCGCGGTGAGGGCGGCCGGTGCCGCGCCCATCCGGGCCGGCGACCCCGGCTGGGAAATGAAGTTCGACCGCGACGGCGACGGGGTAGGCTGCGAGCCGTAGCCCATTAAACTGCCTGTCCGGACTTTAGCTCGCGGAGTGCGGCGCGTCTGCGCTGTTCACGCAATCCGTTCAGCCTCGCCGGTTACGAGAAGTCCTACTTGCTTGAGGCAGGGGGACACGCCGTTGCGGGCTTGTGGACTGGGTGCGCCGTATGTGCATTTGAGCCTAATTCTGCGGGAGGCATACTGAACAGGGAGGGGGAGGCCTCCCCTCTTCGACCCCGGGATCAGATGCGGCGCCAGAATTGGATTCTGATCCGCGATATGGCCGTTCGGTAATGGCGGCGTGCTAGCCTAGCCCCGGCGCAAGCGCGCCAACTCGCATTTGTTTCTGGGGGAATAATGAAATACACGGGGTCTCGCCGTGCTCAAACTACCGGGCGGTGGCGCCCGACGGTCTCTTTTTGGATTACCGCTGCTGTCCTTCTTCTGCTGCTGGTCTCGGCGGCGGCCACCAGCGGGTTTGCCGGAATCCTGATGATGCTCGGGACCTTCGCTCTGTTCACGGGGCTGTACGGCTTCATCTTCAAGCGGAGGTCGTGGGCCGGTTTTCCAAGCCGCAAGGTGGCTGGCCTCGCGGGTGCTGGCGGTTTGATCGTTGTCATGATCGGTGGCGGTATCGCAGGACCGTCGGCGACGACGGCCGATGCCAGGAACGTTGCTGCTCTCGCCGAGGTCGCGACGTCGACGCCGACGGCCACCGAGACGAGCCCCGCTCTTACGGCCTGCACTGACGAGGATGCGACCAGGCAGTTTCAGGACGAGGTTTTCGTCTGCACAGTGAACCGTGCAGACAAGCTCGTCTGGTTGGGCAAGGCTGCCTCGGACAAGCTGGTTGCCGACCGTGCGGCGGAGAAGGCCGCTGCTGAGAAGGAAGCAGCCGAGGCAGCGGCCGCGGAGAAGGCAGCAGCCAAGAAAGCAGCGGCAGAGAAAAAGGCCGCCGAGGAGAAAGCAGCGGCCGAGCGGGCCGCAGCGGAAGAAGCGGCAGCCGAGCAGGAAGCGGCCGAGCAAGCCGCAGCCGAGCAAGCCGCAGCCGAGCAAGCCGCGGCCGAGCAAGCCGCAGCCGAGCAGGCGCAGCAGGCACCGGTGTATGTCCATCCGGGCGCGTTCTGTAGCGGAGGAGTAGGCGTTAGCAAGACCGGCAAACCGATGGTCTGTGCTCCCGGCTCCGACGGCCGCAACCGTTGGCAGTCGCAGTAGGGAAGAGAGGCAAATGATAAGAGCCCCGGCTAATGCGCCGGGGCTCTTATCATTTCATCGGTCGCTAACGCCGGGGCGCGTACCGGCGTTAGGAGCGGGTGATTCCAAGCAAGTTCCTGAAACTGGTCGGAGGGACAAGGTAGCTTGGCGTTGTCGGGCCACCGGACGGCGCAGAATCGAGCCGCAGGTCCCACGCCTCGTCCAGGGAGGAAATAGGGAGGAAAAATGAGCGAAACACGGCAGGGCGTGGAAGCCCGCGTCGAGACTGAGCGCGCCCGGCTGATCCAGGTGCTCGAAGGGCTGGACGAACAGCAGTGGGCGGCCCCCAGCCTGTGTGCCGGTTGGTCCGTGCGGGACCTCGTGGTGCACCTGCTGATGCCCTATGAGGTCACGGTGCCCCGGTTCCTGGTCATGATGCTCCGGGCAAAGTTCGACTTCGACCGGGCCGCCGACCGCTGGGCGAGGTCGGACAAGCGTTCGCCGTCGGAGGTGCTCGCCGGCTTGCGGGACACCCGCCGCCGCAGGTTTTCGGCGCCCGGAGCGCCGGCCGAGGCGCCCCTGAGCCACCTGGTTATTCACGCCCAGGATGTCTACCGGCCCCTTGGACTGCCGTCTCCAACCGATCCGGAGAACGCCGACGTCGTGCTGGGACAGTTGACCGGCCCGCGTGCCCGAGGCTTGGTTCCGCCGGGAATCCTTGAGGGGATTGCATATTCGGCCACCGACACAAACTGGAGTTACGGCGATGGACCACGGGTTTCCGGGCCGGCCGTGTCGCTGCTGATGACGCTGTCCGGGCGCACCGCGGCGCTGTCCGATCTCACCGGGGAAGGTGTGGCCAACGTACGTACGCGTCTGGAAGCCGCCGATTCCGGCACCGCCGGCGGAGAGAAGTGGGGGCCCGGCAGTTGACCTTGCTGCCGGGCCCGCACTTCCATAAAGAACGTCAGGCAACTACGGCCGGTTCAACGTCTTTCTGTACCGTGTGCACCGTCGGTGTCTTGGCCGGCGTCGAGTCCGCGGCCTCGAACCGCCGGCCCCAGCCGAAGACGATCGATGCGATCATCACCAGCGTGAGCATGAGGGGATAGAGGGTCCCGGTGAAAAGGGCACCGGCGGAGATTTCGGGGATGTCGTAGCCCGACACCAGTGTTGCTCCGATGAACAGGAATGCGCTGAGGAACGGGACAATGCAGCTGACGCCCATGGCGAAGCAGTCCATGATGTTCGACCGGCGGTAGGGGTGCAGCCCCGCCCGGGCTCCAATCTCGTCGGCCACGGGGCCGAAGGTGATCATGGAAGCGGAGTTGACCCCGCCGAAGAGGACGGTGAACGCGCTGATGCCCAGGGCGATGGATGTTTCGGCGCCGGCAGGTGTCCTGCCCAGCCGGCCGCGGATCAGGGTGGACGAGACCTTGGTGAGCACGCCGGCTTCCAGGAGGATGCCCATGATGCCGAACACTCCGATCACGAGCGCTACGGTTCCCACGATTCCCTGGATTCCGGTCACGAGGTAGCCGCCGGGGGCCCCGTCTGTCACGGACAGGACGTCGGTCCAGGTGATGAGCCCGGTGATCAGGGCTGTCCCGGTACCGAGGACGAGGCCGGCGGTGATGGCCTTGAAGATGTCCCGGGTGGTGATGGCGACGGCCAGCATGAGGGCGACCGGGATCAGCATCCAGAGTGCTGCCGGGTTGGAGTGTTCGGCCAGGATGTTGGTTGCCGACGCCGTTGAGCTGCCGCCGAAGACTGCGAACAGCAGGATGCTTGCGCCGGCGGCGGGCAGCGCGTAGCGCAGCCGGGACTTGACCACTCCGCCGATGTCCGCCGTTCCGTTCTTGTAGCGGAAGCGCTGGGTCGAGGCGGAGATGATGGTTGTATCGGAAACCGGGGCCAGGTTGTCGCCGAAGATGCCTCCCGAGACGATGGCGCCGGCCAGCATGGCGGGATTGGCGCCGAGGGTGAGGCCGGCGGCAAAGAAAATCGGAAAGGCCGTGAACATGGTTCCGATCGAGGACCCGGTCGACATCGAGATCGCGCAGACTGCGATGAACGTGAACACCGTGAAGGCGGCCCCGCCGGCGCCGATGGTGTCGGCGAGCCAGACGAAACCGTCGGAGAGCTGGGAGACCTTAATGAGTTGCGAGTACATCCCGATGACGAACAGGATGGCCACGATCGTCATCGATGCCGGGCTGGCGAAGCCCCGCAGGGCCGCGTCCCAAAAGCCCTTGTAATCGCGGGCGAACAGGGCGCCGGCGAGCAGGCCGATGAAGGCTCCCATGGCCAGGGCGGTCATGTCAAAAGCCTTGAAAACGACGAAGTAGGCGACGCAGGTCGCGAGGAAGACCAGGAGCGGGATGAAGCTGACACCCCAGCCTCCCCGGAAGCGTAGAGTTGGGGAGGCGCTCGAAGACTCGGTCATGGGAATCCTTAGGAAAGGTGCGGTTCGAGTATTGCCGCACAAGCTGGGTTTGATGAGATCATTTGTGTAGTAGCAATGCAATAGAATTGGCGAAATTTAACAAGGCTGTAAATTTCGAAGCGAGGACGGACCGGTGCTGCCAGAAAAACTTCGCGCCTTGCGCAAGGAGCGGGGCATGACGCTCCGCGATGTCGCGGACGCGGCCTCCGTGTCACCGGGGCTGATCAGCCAGATCGAACTGGGGCGGACCGATCCAAGCCTGGCGACCATCCGCAGGATCGCTGCGGTTTTCGACGCCGACCTGGCCACGCTTTTCGCCGAGTCGTCGCCGGCCGCGGTGCACATCAGCAAGCCGGGGAGCAGGCCGGGCCTGGCGACGGCCGAAAGCCATCTGCTCTACGAGCGGCTGACTCCCGGGCGGTCGGACCTGGAGGTCCTCCTCGGACGCCTTGAACCGGGTGAAGCAACATCGCCCGAGGGCTGGTCGCATGCATCGACCGAATGCACGTATGTGATCGAGGGCGATGTTGTCGTGCACGTCGGGGATGAGGAATACCGGGTTGGTACGGGGGAGAGCATCACCTTCGATGCCGCGGTGCGGCACCGGTACCGTAACGAAGGCCCGCTCCCGTGCCGCTTCCTGGTGGCTGTCACCCCGCCCTTCCCGTAAACCGTCCTCGACGGCGTGGGGCACGCCCCCAGGTGGCCAGGGCGACCGCCTCGACGTCGGCAAGGTCGGCCAGCAGCACCGTTGTTTTCACCACGTCCTCCAGACGAAGACCAAATTTCCGGCTGCCACGGCTTGGGAATAGGGGTCGATGGCGGCGGGAGCCTTGTCGCTGGCAATCGCCCGCGCTGCGTTGATGGTGTTTTTACATGATGCTTCGATCGATGACGTCCAGGTACCACTAGGCGGGGAGCAGCTGCCTGTCCCGGGCAAGCAGATGCAGGGCAGCTCCGATGCGGGCATAGGCGGCTTGGGCACGGTCTTCGTCCAGGAAGCACCCGTGGACGATCCGCAAGTGTCCGGCCCCCTCCGAGCCGTACGGTTCCCCTTCATTCACCAGCACGCGGGCGTGCTTCAGGATGTGGGCCGATACTTCGGCTGCCGTTCCCAGCGCACGGACGTCGAGCCAGGAGAGCATGCCGCTTTCGGGCATCTGCATCCGGACGCCGGAGACGGCGGAAAATGTTGCGTGGGCGAGCTGCCGCCTCCTGTCCAGGATTTGGAAATACGCGGGCAGGATCGTTTCGTCCTCGAACGCCGCGACGGCCCCGATCTGGGACAGGGTGTTGGTGGCGCCCAGCACGTTGACCGCGCCGCCATACAGGGCGTCCATAATCCGGTCGTCGGCTGCGAGGTAGCCGACCCGGAACCCGCTCAGGCCCAGGCCCTTGGAGATCGAGAACACGGTGACGGTCCGCTCCCACATGCCCGGAAGGGCTGCCGGGCTGACCATTTCGACGTCGTCGAACACGTGGTCCTCGAAGGCCTGATCGCAGACGAGGATGAGGTCGTTGCCGACGATGAACCGGGCAAGCGCTTCGAGTGTTTCGCGCCGGAAGACGGTGCTGGTCGGGTTGTTCGGATGCGAGAGCAGGACCATCTTCGTGCGGGGAGTCAGCGCCGTTTCCAGGGCGGCTATATCCAGCTGGTAGCCGTCCTCGGCGCGCAGCGGCACGGAAACGGGGACGGCTCCCAGCAGCCGGCAGTTCATGAAGTTCGACGGGTAGCTCGGGTCGGGGATCAGCACCTCGTCGCCCTGTTCCAGGAAAGGCATCATGGCGTAGAGCAGGCCCGAATCCGAACCCGGCGTGACCAGGACATTGCGCGACGGGTCTGCGGCAATTCCGTTGCGGGCCGCGAGTTTTTTGGCGATGGCGCGGCGCAGATCCAGGCTGCCGATGGGCATCGTGTAGTGGGAGGGCAGGCCTGAGGCCAGGGCTTCCGCCATCGCAGCCTGGACGCTCGGGGGGATGGACGGATCCGGGAAGAAGGGGTCCGCCCAGGCCATGACATCGACCCCCGCCTTGATCAGGTCGCCCACTCCTTCCCCGACATCTGCCTTGGAGACGGCTGAGAAGAGCCCGCCCTGCAGCGGGCGGAAACGCGGTGTCATCAGGTGGCGCATGCGGTGCACTTCCTTGTTGGTGGAATGGAGCGCCGGACCGCCATTGCGGTGGTTTCGACGCGGGCTGTTGTTGCCAAACCCTACGTCGGGTTTTACTGGTGTTACAAGAGTTTTAGTGTTACTAATTTTTCACCGCCTGTTGTGGTAGCCCGCACACCCCGGCAGGGCGGCAGGAGTTAGCCCGGTGGGCCCGAGTCGGGAAAATCGACGGAGGAGACATAATGGAAATTCAGCAGGACCAGGAAATCGTGCTCGGCGCGCTGCCGAAGGGCATCACCCCCGCCGGCGAGGCGATGGGCAGCAAGACCTGGAACGT